>JUEF01000134.1 GCA_000802045.1 Peptococcaceae bacterium BICA1-8 | reverse complement strand
TTTTCCGGACAGTATTTTACACATTGGGGGTCTCCGCCACATAGGTCACAGATCAAAACATATTTTTCGGTAGGATGAACCTTAATAGCATTATAAGGACATGCTTTGATACACATTTTACAGGCAGTACATTTTTCTTCATCTACTTTGATTGCGCCGGTATTATCATCTTTACTTAAGGCACTAACTTTGGGTGGACAAGCCTTTATACAAGGAGTGTCTGCACACTGACGACAGGCTACAGGATAATCCATGTAATCTGAATGACTTCTAGTCACTGTTATCCTGGATTTTTTAGGATTTCCTGTTTGAAAATGACTCATGCTGCACCACTGCTCACAAATGCGACAGCCCACACATTTGCCAGCATCGGCTACTAATACTTTGCTCATCTTTCTACACCTCCGGAAAATATAGAATCCGCGGATAAAATACACAATAATTCTAAAACCAATAATTAAATAAATAGATAACAGGTATTCTCTTGTTTCCACAATTCCCCTCTCCGTTATCAGTACAAGTGAAAAAAATATAAACTAAGAATTTGAGTCATCCCAACTTCTGTAGTACATATATTTAAAACAAAATATAAGAGTATTTTAACAATCACAAAGATTATTATTTATTAAAATCTAGCCTATATTCTAATTAGATTGCTAAGTATTATATCATGTACATTATTTTGAGCATCAATAATAACTTGGGTAAAATTTCTTCCCTTATAAAGTATTTTAAGGAACTTTAGCCTTCTCAATTTTCCAATATGTTTCTACTAACCCTTACTTAGTTTCTTTATAATTCGGAACATCCGAATAAAGTCATACAAGACCTATCAAAACAACAAGGGATTTAATTCTCCATCCTTAATAAAAGAGTCTTAGAAAAGTCGCTTCATTCATCACAATAATTTTTACACTAAAGTGCAGCAAGCACCTCAACTTAAAGGACATTGTCTTGAAGGAATATTAGTTAGCAATTATATATGCATCAGATGTAGTTTCACAAGGCCCTTTCGGCTTAAAAGAAGAGGCAGTTTGAAAATAGAGGTTATTATTTCTTAGTCTTAGGAGTAAATTCTTTAGTTAAGGTGTCATCAGACATTTCTCTTAATATTTGCATTTCATTAATTTCAGCGATTATAATTTCAGCCGTTGAAAAAACAATGCAACCTTTTTCCAAGTGACCACCATAAGCCAGACCATTCTCTTCACCAGCGGAAACTACTATATGGGCGTGAACGAAGGGCTTACAATTTAGCTCCGTAATATTACCACTTAAAGTTAATACTTCTAAAGGTTTTTTAATTTTTGTCAAAACTCTATACGCATCAGTCATAGGAAAACTATCAGGAATAAGATTGACATTTCTTAAAACAGCCTGCTTTAAGCTGGCAACTCCCGATAAAATCACTCCTGTTTTTATATTATGTTCCTCGATAATATTTTTGAGGGATTCATAAATATCTGCACCAGGGGATAGTCTAAATGCAACTACCCTTCCCAAAGAACCTTTTGCTATACTTTTTATTTTAGTCACTTTTTATCACCTACAATTTATTTTTTGATGTTAAAACATGAAATCCATCTGGTATAACTGTAATTTTGGTATTATCTCCATACTTTCTAAAAGCATAATTTAATGCCTCATCAATACTAAAGAAATTTTTCATAAATAATTCCTCTACGATTTCTGGAGTTTTAGAACCAACAATAACCACTTCAGCATATTTTAATGTTAGTGCCATTAAATATGCTTTATGTCCTCCTGCCGCTACTCCATTAGTCTTTATTTCTTCTATTACGTTATCAATCTTATCCGCTTTACTGGTAATATTATAGTATCTCTGTTCTCCTAATCCCTGACCAGCACCTTCGACAGTTGTAGCAGGGATTATAATCATCCCTCCTTCTCTCACGGAAGGAAAAGGACTAAACTTAACATAACTTGCCCCTCTGGTAGCCTGGTATAAATTTGAATCTTTAGAATAAGGAACTCCTGCAATTACTACATCTGCCTGTTCATTTATTGGAATATTATATACACTATCAGCAAATTTCACTCCTTCTGCAAAGGCAAGTTCACTATCTCCAGCAACAACTTTTATAACTTCTCCCTCAGTATTTAAAATACCATTAATAATAAAATTTAAACCTGCCATTCTTGCAATCTCCATGGCATTTTCATGAAATCTATTACCTTTTACCTGTCCAATTCGAATGGAAGGATCATCAAATATCTCAGATTGATGCTGAAAATGAATTGTCTCTTCTCCGGCAACTCCTATTGCGATACTCTTACGACCACCACTATATCCAGCCCATAGGTGTGGTTCAATTATACCAGTGGAAATGACGAGATCAGCCTCAACAACATACTTATTAATCCAAGTAGGGCAACCCCAAGATGTCTCACCGATATATACTAAACTATTTTTATTAATTGGTTCACAATTTAAAACTTTGAAATTATTAAAAATATCTTCCCCTAGCTTTTCTATTAGTTCCGTTTCAGTACATGGCCTATGCATACCTAGAGCAACAATTATCATTATGTTCTCTGCTTTTAAACCAGCTTCCAATAATTCCTTTAATATAGGGGGAAGAAATTTTTTGTCGGGAGATGGTCTTGTAATATCTGTTACTACAATAGCTGCCTTCTCCATTTTTTGTTCTAAAATTATGTTTGACAAGGTGCCCAAACCTGTAGGATCTTTAAGGGCTATGTTTATTAAGTCATCAATTGTCTTTGCCGGTTTTATTTTTTTTGGTTCTATTATACTAAGCAGATTTTTGTTACTAATATTTAAATCAATATTTCTATTATTAAAAGGTATTTGTACTTTAGTCATTTGTGTTGTCACTCCAGTATTAAACATTAGTCGTTTTTGATGAAACAAAACGACTAATGTTCATATAATTATTAGTTAATTTAATTACTTAGAGGCATTTAGAATTTTTTCAAATATCGCTACTTGATCACTATAATGTTTACTAGCATCTTCAGAATTTAAATACAATGAACCCGAGCCCATGCTTTTTAAGAAATCTTTATACTCAGAATCATTTGCAGCAGCTGCAAAAGCTGTCTGCAAAACATCTAATACTTCTTTGGGGGTGCCTTTAGGAGCAATAATTGCTCTGGTTCCACTAACCTCAGCATCATAACCTAGCTCTTTAAAGGTAGGCACATCAGGAAAAGCTTCAATTCTTTCCGGAGATGTTACAGCTAATAGCCTTAGATTACCACCTTCAACATGGGCTAACAACTCGTTAGGGCTACCAACAACGGCATCAATATGGCCACCTGCTGCCTGTTTTGCAGGTTCTGCAACCCCACCGCCGGAAGCAATTATATTAAACTTAACACCAGTTGCATTCTCTATAGCTAGAGTCCCAACATTCCATAAACCACCAGGTGCAGATGTCCCAACTTTTAGTTCACCAGGATTTTTCTTTCCGTATTCAATAAATTCCTCTATTGTCTGCCAGGGGCGGTCCTTGTTGACTGCTAATGCACCTGGGTCAAAATTATATGCACAAACAACGTCAAAATCTTCATGATTATAAGGGAGATTGCCTAAGATTTTATGAGTTACAATTGTTGAAAGTGCAGCGAGTATGGTATAACCGTCAGGTTTTGTTTCATGAAGTTCAGCAATGCCGACAGCACTCGCTCCGCCAGGCTTGTTTACAATTGTGATCCCTTGAGGCAAATGTTTTTCAGCAATACTTGATAATTTTCTTGCTACTATATCAGAAGCACCACCAGGGTCAAAAGGGATTATGAGGGTAATCGGTCTCTCAGGGTACGTACTTTTGTTTTCTTTACTTGCTTCGGGAGTTGTAGCATCTTTTTTTGTAGAACATCCTACACTAAAGAAAAGTGAACAAATTAATACAATTGTCAATAATTTTAAAAAATTTTTTTTCATAATATACTTCCTCCTCTTATTATATAAAATAATAGTATAGTAGCTATTGCCTCTACCCTCCCCTCTAAGAATCTGTAGATACTTTATTTTTTTTAAATAAACTTGTTATAAAAGGCCAGATTAGTATTATTAAAGTTATTAAAAGAAACATCGCACTTATTGGTTTTAACACAAATATTGACCAGTCCCCACCAGAAATCTTTAAAGCACTCCGCATATTTTGTTCTAAAATAGGTCCTAGAACTAGTCCCAAAACCAAAGGCATTGTGGATATATTTAACTTTGAAAGTAAATACCCTAAAATCCCAAAAGCTATCATTACACTAACATCAAAAATACTATTCCGAATAGAGTAAGCCCCTATGATACAAAAAATTGTAACCATCGGCAGTAAAACTCTTAATGGTACTAAAGCAATTTTGGCAAAATATTTCAAACATGATAAACCTAAAATTAATATTAGTATATTTCCGATAAAATTCTGTATATATAATGCAGCAACAAAATCTCCATGATTTTGAAATAAAAGAGGTCCTGGCCTTAAATTATGCATCATTAATGCACCAAGCATAATAGCAGTATTCCCGTCTCCTGGTATCCCTAAGGTAAGCATCGGTACAAATGCACCACCATTAACAGCGTTGTTTGCACTTTCTGCTGCTGCAATTCCCCTTGGATAGCCTGTACCAAATCTTTCTGGATTTTTCGATATCCTTTTTTCCGTGTCATAAGATATGAAGGAGGCTATTGGTCCACCAGCACCAGGTAAGGCTCCAATGAAAGACCCAATTAATCCAGCTCTTAATGTTGTAGGAAATATTTCTTTTATGTCTTTCCACTTAGGTATTATGTTTGTAATTTTTTGAACGCCCTTAATATCAAATCCAATCAATTTTATTTGTGTCATTGCTTCTCTAAATCCAAAAAGTCCCAAAAGCATTGGCAGAAAGGGTAAGCCTGACATTAGTTGAGGTTTACCAAAAACAAATCTAGGTATACTTGTAACTGGATCCATTCCAACTGTGACGATCAGTAAACCTAATGCTGCACTAATAACACCTTTTACTAAGTCTTTACCCGAAAGATTAGCTATAATAGATAAACCGAAGATACAGAGAGCAAAGTACTCTGCCGGTCCAAAATCGAGCGCAGCTTTTGCTAGAAATGGTGCGGCAAAAATCAAGCAAATAGTCCCTATTTCTCCACCAATAAAGGAAGAAACTGTAGCTAAACTCATAGCTCTACCGGCTTCTCCTTTCATGGCTAAAGGATATCCATCCAAAGATGTAACCAGGCTTGATGGTGTGCCTGGAATATTAAGAAGTATCGCAGAAATTGAACCGCCATAAATAGCTCCGATGTACATTCCGATTAACATTCCCATGCCCTGAACAGGTTCCATTCCATAAGTTAATGGTACTAGAATTGCTATTCCCATTGTGGAGGTCAAACCTGGGATGGCACCAAAAATAATACCCAAGAATACTCCAGCAAATAAAGCAAGCATAACGTTAAGCTGCACCGCTAATTCTAGACCTTTTAAAAATGTTTCCAAATTTCCACCACCATTCTAAAGCAATAAAGTTATCAAAAGAAACCAAAAAAACCACGAGGTAACATAATTTTAAAAACGTTTTGGAAAACATAAAAGATCGTAAAGCTAAACAAAACTGAGATCAATAGACTTTTTAAAAAACCAGTTCTAAATATACTCATGATAAATAGAAGGTAGATAATCGTTGTGATCACAAAACCGAGAGTTTCTAATACTATTACATATACAATTGCACTAAAAACTAAATAAATTGTAGATTGATCAATTTTTTTAGGTTTAGTTTCTTCTATTGCGGTACTGTTGTTTTTTAAATTTAGGTAATTTCTAAACCCTCTTATTAACAACAATACAGCTAAAAAGACAAGACCAACTGTTAAAAATGTAGGGAAGAATGCAGCTGAAATACTTCGCTCGTCATATGTTGTTTGGGGAAATTTTATTATTTGTATATATACAAACGAACAAAGCCCCAATAACAGAAAACCAGCTATTGTATCTTTATCTTTTAAAAATTGCCTCATATCACTCATCCTCTAATGATAATATTAGTTAATTAATACTTTCATCCCACTGACGAATAAAATCTAAATTTAAGCAGGGACCAAAAATACCCAGAAACTCAAAATCTTCTTTTCCAATATTTTTAGTTTCATGATATTTCCCAGGAGCAATGTAAAGGGTACATCCTTCTTCCAGAATAAACTCCTCACCGTCTACGATCACCATACCCCTGCCTTTTAAACAATAATAAACTTCCACTTCTATTGCATGAACGTGTTTCGGACCAATCTGACCAGGTTCAAATCTAAAAGCAGCCATGCTTAACGTGGCATTAGTTAAAGTTTTATTATCAAAGATTATTTTGGCATAACGGGTAGCAGGATCCGGAGCCTTTTTTTCAACTAATTCTTCTTTATTAAAAAACATGTAAATCCCCCCAAAGTTTATTCATATTTATTCTTAGCTAATTTTGAAACCAGTTTAATAGTTTCAATCATACTACCTGGAGAAGCAATACCTTTACCAGCAATATCAGGAGCACTACCATGGCCTACTGTAGAGAATATAATAGGTGTACCGATTACAAGACCTGAACTTTTCTCAAAAGCAAGGGTCTTTAGCGCTATATGCGCCTGGTCGTGGTACATTCCAATGTATGCATCATATTTATTTTCCAAGCATTTATAAAAGAGAGAATCTCCAGCTAAGGGCCCTTTGGCATTAATGCCTATATTCTGCGCTTCTTGTATAGCAGGTTCTATCTCTTCAGCCTCTTCCCAACCAAACATTTCCTCCTCTCCCGCATGAGCGTTTAACCCTGCAACAGCAAGCCGCGGATTTTCAATACCTAATTTTTTTACAGTATCGTTTACCGCCTTAATAGCTTCTAGAACAAGATCTTTTTTAATCATGTCACATGCTACCCGCATAGGAACGTGCAAGGTAACATTGCAAACTCTCAAGTTCTCAGCTACTAGCATTAAAAACGCGTTTTCGCATTCAGTTAATTTGGCAATATAATTGGGATAACCCTCAAACTCGATACCGGCTAGATCTACTGCTTTTTTAGAATGTGGTCCACCTATAACAGCATGTAATTTACTCTCATAGATTAATTGCACACCTTTTTCCGCATATTCGAGCATTGCCTTTCCACACATACCAGAATTTTTACCAATCTCCAATTTAGTTAGGTCAATATTATTGAGATCCAAAACATCAATAATTCCATATTCAAATTTTGCATCATCCACATTAGAAATTTTTCTTAATTTAAAAGATGAATTAATTAGTCTAGCCATATACTCAAGCACACCATAATCACCAATTATAACTGGTAAACAGCCATTATAAATTTCATTTTCCTCCATTGCTTTCAAAAGAACCTCAGGTCCTATTCCAGCAGCATCCCCCATCGTAATTCCAATAATTGGTTTGATTTGATTCATAAAAACTTTTGCCTCCTTTTAGTAATCTACCATTATCTAGTTGCAAAAAATATGCCAAGTAGAAAAGAGCGAAAAACTACATTTTTCGCTCTTTTAAAATATTTATATTGTTGTATTTTAAAACATATGTCGCATAATGCATCATGCCTTTGCTCTATTCTTTAATCTTTCTCCAAAGAGTAGAACGATCAATGCCCAGTTTTTTGGCAGCTATTGATTTATTTCCACCACACTGGCTTAAGGTTTCTTGAATAATCTGATCAGTTAATAGTTTTATATTGCCTGACTTTTTGCTACTATTTTTCTTATTTTTTAAAAAGTCAAGTTCAACCCGGGTAATTACATTCTTATTTTCTGTAACAATAATTCTTTCAATTATCGCCGAAAGTTCACGAATGTTACCAGGCCAACAGTATTCGTTAAGTATTTTTAATGCATCTTTATCAAGATTCCATACCGGTTTATGGTAAAGCTTACTAAACTTCTTCAAAATATATTTAACTAGCAATTCTATATCTTCAGTTCTTTCCCTTAAAGGGGGAATATATAGGTTTAAAATATTTATCCGGTAATATAGATCCTCCCTAAACTTACCATTTTCTACAGCTTCCTCTAAATCCCGGTTAGTTGTTGCAATTATCCTGCAATCAATATTAATTATTTTGTCATCACCTAATCTTATTATTTGTTTCTCTTGAAGCACTCTTAATAACCTAGCCTGCAATTCTATGGGCATCTCTGTTATTTCATCTAGAAGTATGGTCCCTTGGTGGGCCAGTTCAAAGAGCCCTGCTTTACCTTCTTTACGGGCATCAGTAAAAGCACCTCTCACATAACCAAAAAGCTCACTTTCTAATAAAGTACTAGGTAATGCAGCACAATTTATTGCAACAAATGGCCCATTAGCTCTACAACTGGCATTATGAATACTTTGCGCAAATATTTCTTTACCAACTCCCGTTTCACCATTTATGAGAATAACGGAATTGACTTTAGCATAGTTTTTTGCCTGATTAACTGTTTGGGTTATTACTTGAGATTTTCCTATAATATCGCTGAAAGTATTTTTTGCAATATGACCTTTTAAAAAAAATTCATTACGGATCTTTTGCTCTACTTCCTGTACATATCCTACCTCTTGTAATGTTATTACTGTTCCTACAACTTTATCTTTTATTTTTATGGGGATAGTATTGACAACAATCTGGATTTTCCCAAGGGAAACAATTACACCAAGCTCAGATACACTTTTTTCTGCTATTTCATAAAAATATGGATGTTCAAAAATAGTTGTAAACTTTTTTTCAACTATTTCACTACTTCTAACTCCTAAAATATTCTCTGCCTGAGGATTAATAGAAGATATCTTTCCTTCGTCATCTAAAGCGATAATTCCTGAGTCTATATTGTTTAAAATAGCTTCCATTTTCCCGGTCCTAATTCTTTCCTGTTTTATCGCATTAATTAACCTTTCCGCTTCCTCGTAAGCACTTAACAGTGCTTCTTCTCTAGATTTTATTAAAATACCGTGTACCATATATTTTTTTGCTAAATTTACTACCCTAGTATCTCCAACTATTACTCGTATATCATTTTTCATTGATTCCGCAATTAATTTTTCACAGTCATTCAGGTCTTTTCTGATATATACTTTTGAATTATATAATCCCATAATTCTTTCAATCCTATTTATCCCTTGAATAATATTAGAAAAACCTATTATTGCAATTTTCTTAGAAATTTTTCTAGCCTCATAAATTGCTTCAATAATATCAAATCCTGTAACCGGTATTTCCACAACTGGAATATCATCTTGTAATTCTTTTAGTTTTAAAGCAACTCCCCCCCTACTTATAATAGCTTCTATTCTTCTTTCCTTTGCTTCATGTATTATATCTTCTAGTTTATGCTTGCCATTTTCTTTAATTAAAACAGCTAAACCCAATTCATCATTTAATC
The DNA here is from genome assembly GCA_000802045.1 of Peptococcaceae bacterium BICA1-8. GTDB lineage: Bacteria > Bacillota > Peptococcia > Peptococcales > BICA1-8 > BICA1-8. The sequence goes on along the minus strand of JUEF01000134.1, from coordinate 2,270 downwards.
TAGCTGCATGTTCTGATATTTCGGAGTAAGGTGCTACTAAAAGTAAGTTCTTTTTTTCAAAACTACTTCCCATAATTACCACCCAATCTTCATGATTTAATTAAAACTTCATCGTTTATATATAAAATTCTCTAAAATCATGTGGATTCCTTCGTATAGTGACCAAAGGTGTTTAAATATTATAAATTTTAAAATCAAATAAACCGCAAGCCTTTCGGCTTGCGGTTTAGAGGAGGATGAAAATATATTAATGGAGGTGTGAAATTATCTATAATCCTAATGCTTTTAATTTTTCTTCATTGGGGATGCCATCATTATCCCAACCCATAGCAGCATAATAGTTATCCAACAAAGTGTCTAAATCTACTACTTGGTCTTTACTTTCACCAAAAGCCATTGGCTCTTCGGTGAAACGTTTGGGAAGTGTATCGTCTTTTCTAGAGAAACCGTTCTTAACATTGTACATTCTTTCCATGTTAAAAATTCTTTCAGCATTATAGAGCATTTTTTCCTCTGTCAATTCATAACCAGTTACTAATTTAAAGGCTTCTATCTGGTCTGGTCTTAAGAAACCATTTTGACAAGTTGCACAGATGCCTAATGAATCAACTGCTGTAAAGTTTAATTGGGTATTTCTCACTAAAGTTTCTTTGCCTTTTTCTTCAAAACGGTTTCCTGCTGCCATTTCACCACCGAAAACCGGGGCTACCATGTGGTGAGCACCTTTTGGCGATGTAGCATATGTTAAGCCCATCCCTTTAGCTCCCCGCGGATCATATACTGCAAATGTCATCCCTTTGGAATGCATAGCTAATTCAGGAGCACCCCATTTTTCGGCAGCATAAGCTGGACCTTCTGCAAGATCTGCACCAATACCCTTTTTATAAGCTATCATTTCTAATAATTCAGCTTCTGCCTCGCCATTTCCAAAGCTCAGCTCTAAACCGTTAGTATCTTCTAAGGTTAATATCCCTTTCTCGTAGCATTCCATTGCTAAGGAAACACAGCCGCCCGCAGTAATGGAGTCTATACCTAGTGCATCACAAATAGCGGAAACGTGCAAAACATCTTCCCACTCTGTTAAGCCGCAGTTAGTTCCTAATAAGCCAAGTGTCTCAAATTCTGGACCTTCTAGTTTCACATCACCATATTTTGTAGATACTATAGCACTATTTTTCCCACAGGCAATGGGACAAGCATAACAAGAGACATCATTATACACTACTTTTTCTCTAAAGGCTGGTCCTTCAAATTCTTTGTTCGCTTCGGATGTACCCTCACTAAAGTTTTTGGTACACATAAAACCAGCATTATTTACACCACGTACTAACTCATTGGTTCCTTCAACCCTTCGTATTTGCGCTTTTGGGTTTTTCTTAAAATTGGGATATAGCCCTGCTACTAATTCCATCAAGCCCTCTGGATCAGCTACCTCTACGTCTTTAGAACCCCTTACTGCGATTGCTTTTAAATTCTTAGAGCCCATTACTGCTCCGCCGCCGCCACGACCAAACTCACGAAAAACATCACTGGTAATACAGGCAATGTTTACTTGATTTTCTCCGGCAGGTCCAATGCAGGCAACATGAATATTTTCATGACCTAATTCTTCTTTTATTAGGCTGTCTGTATCACCTATTTTCTTACCCCAAACCTTTTGTGCTGATTTGATTTCTACTTTATCATCATCTATCCAAAGGTATACAGGCTCTTCAGACTTACCTTCAATAATCAAACCATCATAGCCGGCAAATTTTAGTTCAGGTCCAAAATGACCACCACATAATGAATAAGAATAGGTGTTAGTTAATGGTGATTTAAAGGTCACATTAATCTTGTTATTCCCTGGCACCATTGTTCCGGAAAAAGGTCCGTTAAAGAAGATTAGTTTATTTTCTGAGCTGAGTCCGTCAGTTTTTGACACAACCTCTTTATCTAAATAAAAAGCTCCTAAGCCTCTACCACCTAAATATTCGATAAACATTTCCAAAGGCAGTTCTTCATTTGTTATTGTTTTAGTAGTTAAATTTACTCTTAAAAGTTGTCCAGCTATACCATTCTTAGTCATCTTATTCATCCTCCCTTGCAGCGGCAACTAACTTATCGGCTTCTTCTCTTTCCAGATAATAAAGGGCGTTTTCCGGACAGTATTTTACACATTGGGGGTCTCCATCACATAGGTCACAGATTAGAACGTATTTTTCGGTTGGATGAACCTTAATGGCATTATATGGACAGGCTTTAATGCACATTTTACAGACAGTACATTT
>JUEF01000133.1 GCA_000802045.1 Peptococcaceae bacterium BICA1-8 | reverse complement strand
CCTGAGCGATAGCGAAGGATCTAGTATTTAAGCGACTTTCAAGATTCTTCATTCCACTTCGTTTCATTCAGAATGACACGAAAGGACTTTTTCAGTGCCTTCTCCCATAGGTGCCTTTTAATTGTCAAATTATTGGGTTTATTGCCGATTGTCCAAAGCCTAGAAAGATGAAAAGCCTTATGAAATTTTTGCTTGACACTTAGTAGTAGATGATGCTAAAATTATTAAAATTCTATAATATTAACACTGTGAAAGAGAAGAGTAATTGGTCCCCCTGCTGACCTCAGAGAATCGGTGATGGTGAAAATCCGATGCAGCAAGCCAATGAAGCCACTCTAGAGTGTTCTTCTGAAAAACCAATTGAGGTTATGTAGGCAGAACCGGATTTCCACCGTTACGGGAAGTGAGTTTTAACTGAGGGGGTCTGTATAAGACCAACTAGGGTGGTACCGCGAGATAACTTCTCGTCCCTATTTTTTAGGGGCGGGAGGTTTTATTTTTTTTAGGCACGGTTACTAAAAAATAGGAGGTTTAAATTAATGGGTGATTTGAAACGAGAGGTTTTGCGTATTTTGGAAAATGACAGCCGTCTGACAAAGGAACAGTTAGCTAAAATGCTTAATGTCTCAAAAGAGGATATTGCCCAGATTATTGAGGAACTGGAGCAAGATGGTATTATATTAAAATACCACACTGTAATAAACTGGGAAAAGCAGTCGTCTCCCCGGGTGACAGCATTAATTGAAGTAACAATAACTCCCCAGAGGGAATTCGGCTTTGATAAGATTGCTGAGCGTATTTACCGTTTTCCCCAAGTTAAATCAGTCTATCTCATGTCTGGCTCCTATGACCTATGTGTAATTATTGAAGGAGAGACCATGCATGATGTTTCCTCCTTTGTATCAGAAAAGCTGGCACCTTTGGAGTACGTAAATGGCACACGGACCCATTTTGTAATGAAGCGCTATAAAGAAGACGGTGTAATATTTAGCGGTGAAGAAAGAGACAAAAGGCTGGTGGTTTCCCCATGACATTAAATCCAGATTCTTTTATTAATGACAAGGTTAAAAACTTACCTCCCTCAGGCATAAGAAAGTTTTTTGATTTGGTAAGTCAAAGCGAAGGAGTTATCTCCCTCGGCGTTGGAGAGCCGGATTTTGTTACTCCTTGGCATATTAGAGAAGCCTGTTACTATTCATTAGAAAAAGGCTTTACTATGTATACATCTAATTATGGGATGCCCGAATTAAGGAAGGCAGTTAGCAATTACCTAAAAAAGTATCAAACCGAATATAACCCGGAAGATGAAATCCTGGTTACAGTTGGCGTTAGTGAAGCTGTAGACCTAGCATTAAGGACTCTAATATCAGCCGGCGACGAAGTTTTAATTCCTGATCCTTCCTTTGTTTCCTATGCTCCGGGAGTGCTACTGGCTGATGGAGTCCCCATACCCCTAGGTACCTTTGAAAAAGATAATTTTAAACTAACGGGTGAGGAATTGAGATCAAAGCTAACTCCCCGTTCTAAGGTTTTGCTATTAACCTTTCCGAATAATCCTACCGGAGCGGTTATGACTAAAGAAGATCTGGAAGTGATTGCTCAGATCGCTGACGAGAATAACCTGGTGGTAATATCCGATGAAATTTATAGTGAATTAACTTATGAAGGGAAGCACTTTTCCTTTGCTGCCCTGCCCGGAATGTGGGAGAGGACAGTTACCTTAAACGGATTTTCTAAGGCCTTTGCCATGACCGGGTGGCGGATAGGCTATGCCGCAGGTCCTAAGGAAATAATTAGTGCCATGATGAAAATTCACCAGTACAGCATCATGTGTGCCCCTATCATGGGCCAAAAAGCAGCATTAGAAGCCTTAAAGAACGGGGAAGGTGAAATGAAAAAAATGGTTCAGTCCTTCAACCAGCGCCGCAACTTGATGGTGAACGGTTTGCGGGAGCTTGGCTTGTCGTGCTTTGAACCAAAGGGCTCTTTCTATGCTTTTCCTTCCATTAAGGAAACAGGACTCTCTTCAGAAGAATTCGCCGAACGATTATTGACTGAGGAAAAAGTTGCTGTTATACCAGGCAATGCCTTTGGGGAAAGTGGGCAGGGCTTTATTCGCTGCTGCTATGCTGCTTCTGTAAGCAATATTAATGTGGCACTAGAACGGATGGAGCGCTTGCTTAATAGGTTATAGGTGACCAGATAAAAGAAAAGAGACTATGGTCGATGGTCTATAGTCCATAGTCTTTGCAATATTTTTCTGTAGCACTGTAGCACTGTCATGCAGTAAGAGCTGGTACGCCAATTCCTTGTGCCTTTAAGTGACAGGGCACATGTATTTGACTGCCAATTTTACCCCACCACACGTTGTGAGCTAAAACCCAATTTCTAAATTTATTGAGAGCTTTACCTTTTAGCTTAGCTTTGTTCTTTATTATAGTAAGATGGCTTAACACCGTGGGGACAAGCCATATCACATCTTTTACAGTTTGTACAGTAATTCAAGGCTTCATCTATTTCAAAAGGTTCTTTATCTCCTCGGGCCAAACGCAATCTTTCTAATTCAGGGCCTAGCTGTTTAGGCCCAGGGAAAGCAAGATAATTTGCTACTACTGGACATTGGGTATGACATGTACTGCATTTTAAGCAGTGATCTAGATTATGTTCAGTACCTTTACTCATCGGAGCTTTCCTCCCTTTGCTGCTAAAGCCCCAGCTTTATAACCTGATGCTAGAGCAACTCCATTGCCGCTTTTTTCAACAAAGGGATCATAGCCGGCTAAAGTAGCTCCGGCAACAAATACGTTAGTTAGGATTACTTCTTGAGTCTGAGGGTTGACAGGCTGTAAATGGCCATTGACCATTATTAGTCATTTTTATGCCTCCTTAAGTCCAGCCTTTGGACCTTTCTACAGCTTTTTCCCATTCACGGAAAAGCTTTTCCGCAGTTTCCTGAGCCATGGATGGTTCAAAAGTTTTATCTAACTGCCAGGAACATTCAACATCTTTAACATTTTCATACATTCCTACACCCAGACCGGCCAGATAGGCAGCACCCAAAGCTGTTGTTTCATTGACCCGAGGACGGTCAACAGTAGTCTGCAGAATATCAGATTGAAACTGCATTAAAAAATTATTTGCTACAGCCCCACCATCTACCCGTAGGCCTTTTAGCTCCATCTTGGTATCAGCCAGCATAGCCCTGACTACATCTCGAGTTTGGTAGGCTATAGACTCCAAGGCAGCCCGAGTTAAGTGGTATTTATTAGTACCCCTTGTAATACCTACTATTGTGCCTCGGGCGTACATATCCCAGTGGGGTGCACCTAACCCGACAAAGGCAGGAACAAGGTAAACACCACCTGTATCTTTAACCTTTAAAGCAAAATCCTCTGATTGAGCCGCATCCTCCAGAATATCCATTTCATCCCTAAGCCACTGGATAACAGCACCAGCAATAAAAATACTTCCTTCTAAAGCATAGTAGATTTTCCCATCGATACCCCATGCAATTGTTGTTAATAGCCCATTTTGAGATTGTACTGCCTTTTCTCCGGTGTTCATTAGCATAAAGCACCCTGTACCATAAGTGTTTTTTGTCATCCCCGGTTTAAAGCAGCATTGGCCAAATAACGCCGCCTGTTGGTCACCTGCTACGCCGGTTATGGGTATCTCTGTACCAAAAAGCTCCTGGATTGTGGTACCAAAATCACCACTAGAAGGTTTAACTTCTGGCAGCATAGCTAATGGTACACCGAGGCGCTTGGTTATTTCTTCATCCCATTTAAGCTCATGAATATCATACATCATGGTCCTAGAAGCATTAGAATAATCAGTAGCATGGACTCTGCCCCCCGTGAGCTTCCAGATTAGCCAGGTATCAATAGTACCAAATAATAGATCACCCCGGTCTGCCTTCTCCCTAACTCCTGGTACATGCTTCAAAATCCACTTTGCTTTTGTTCCAGAAAAATAAGCATCTAACACCAAGCCTGTTTTTCGCCGAATGATCTGATCCCAGCCTTCTCTTTTTAAACGTTGGCAGGTCTCAGCAGTACGCCGACACTGCCAAACTATAGCATTATATACTGGTTTTCCGGTATTCTTATCCCAGACGACAGTAGTTTCCCGTTGATTAGTAATACCTATGGCAGCAATTTCCGAAGGGCTTATCGCTGCATCCTGGATAACAGTCCGAGCAACTTCTAGTTGGCTCTGCCAGATCTCCTCTGGATCATGCTCAACCCAGCTAGGCTCCGGATAGATTTGGGTAAACTCCTTATTCCGCTGTTTAATAATCTTACCGTCCCTATCAAAAAGAATAGCTCGGGAACTGGTGGTCCCCTGATCTAAAGCCAGAATATACTTTTTCAACGCTATATCCTCCCTTTTAAAAAGTTACTGGTGACTGGTGACTAGTAGTATATAAGATAATATATTAGGTCAATTGTATAGACGATAGTCGATAGTAAAACCCTAAACTAAACGACGAGGGCGTCGTCCCCTACACTTTAAAAAAGCCGGACCTCTTCGATTACCCTTTTAAAATTATATACTACTAAATGAAAAAAAGTCTGCACTTAAAGTACAGACTTTAACTTTACTTCTTAACTCAAAATTATTTTAATTTTATAGCCTTACTTGCTAATCTGGCATAGTCAGGAATGGGTTCGCCAATTAACGGCAGGCAATAATCATAGAATTCCTTAGTTACAAAGTTCCCAGTTTCATTTATAAAATGAACTGGCATAAGATTCTCAACATTTGCTACCTTTTCTAAAGGTGCTTTACCGATTTCTATTTTATATTGTACACCAGGCAGTCTATCTAAGGTAACCATAACATCGGTAATACCTTGCGAGAAGTATTTCACTGCAGCTTGACCTGCCCGAAAAGCCTCGTCCACATCAGTTTTGGAAGCTAATGAAGCCATTGCCCTTTGAATTGTCCCCGGCCTATTTACTCTTGTTTTAATTCCCAACTTGTTACTAATTAATTTAGCCAGATATGCACCAGGGCCTTCACTTAAGGAAATAGCTTTATGTCCAAAGGCATCTGTTACTGCATCTTTAGCACCAATAAACTCCCCGTCTTTATCGCTAACGCCCTCACTTAAAGCTACATAAACATAACCGAGTTTATCGTATACAGCTTTAACATCTGCAAGAAACTGTGCTTCATCAAAGACCCGTTCCGGCAGATAAACTAGATGGGGGGCATCTTCTTCACATTTTTTACCTAACGCGCTGGCTGCTGTTAACCAACCGGCATGACGACCCATAATTTCGAAAATGGCCACATCATCAAAGGTCTTCATAGCCTCCAGGTCACGGCCTGATTCTATTGTACTTAAAGCCACAAACCTGGCAGCGCTGCCAAAACCAGGACAGTGATCAGTGACAGGGAGGTCATTGTCTATTGTCTTAGGAACACCAACTACCTGCATATCATAATTTCTTTCCTGAGCCAGTTTAGATATTTTATGACATGTATCCATGCTGTCATTACCACCAATATAGACAAAATACCTAATATTATTAGCTTTAAACAATTCTAACAACTGTTCAAACTCTTCATCTTTGCTTAATTTATGACGGCAGCTACCTAAAGCAGAAGCAGGAGTATATATAAGCTTTTCTATTAAGTCTTCAGGCTCTTGGGTTAAATCATATACCTCTTTATTTAGTGCACCTTCAATGCCGTTTCTCATACCGTATATTTTTTCTATTTCCTGCATTTTTTTAGCTTCACTCAGTACCCCGGCTAGGCTGGCATTAATAACAGGGGTAGGCCCACCGGATTGGCCGATTAAAAGATTACCTTGAAGTATGGGCATATTTGTCACTTCCTTTATGAATAGTTTTTTGCGTCGGCATGACAACTAAATGGCTTTACTGCATGTCGGCATGATAACTTTCGGGTATTATTTTAGGTCTGCATTACGACTTATGTGCTAGTCTGAATGGCGGCATTACGTCTCATGGGGCATATATTCCGTCGGTATTTAATACTCTTTTGATAAAGGCACCCTTCAACGCAAACTATTTAAGTCGTCAAACCAACCCAAAGTGTATCCTCATTGATGTCATGCCGACCTTAATATTAACCACTAAGACGTCACACCGACCCCAAATGCATCCTTATAGACGTCATGCTGACTCAATATTTTACCCCACAGACGTCACGCCCAATTCTAGACCAGTTCTCTCCACCCGTTAGCAAAGAACTCCAGTTTTTCTTTAACCATCTCGGCAACTGCTTTTTTACATGCCTGGGGAATTTCTACCATATCATAGGAGGATACATTTTTTTCATGGGTGTCTATAAATGCTTCAATATATGTTTTCTTTACTTCTGTGCCAATATTGATTTTTTTGATACCTAATTCAACGCCTTTGGCAAATTGAGCTAAGGTTAGCCCTGTACCACCGTGTAATATCAATGGAGTTTCTCCAGAAATCCCAGCAATAGTTTGTAGCCGTTCAAAATCGAGTTTAGGTTCACCCTTGTAGAGACCATGAGCATTACCTATAGATACAGCTAGCCCATCTACATCGGTTTTACTTAAAAACTTTTCAACATGTTCCGGGTCAGTCATTTTGGCTTGTTTTACTTCTTCCCCATCCTCAATTCCAGCTAAAGCACCTAGCTCAGCCTCAACAGAAACACCTAAAGCCTTGGCCGCTTCTGTAACTTTATTGGTAATAGCTATATTTTCTTCCAAAGATAAATGGGAACCATCAATCATAACTGCACTAAAACCAAGCTTAATAGCTTTTAAACAGGTTTTATCATCTTTAGAATGGTCCAGGAATACACATACAGGAACACTAGCTTCCTTTGCCAGCTGCACCATAATCTGTCCAACATAGTCATTGCCCGGCTTATTCAATGGTCCTGAGCCTATCATTAAGATTACAGGCAAGCTCAATTCTTCTGCCCCCTGTACGATACCCTGAGCAGAATATTGGTCATACGTACTAAATGCCCCAACTGCACCATCGTGCATTTTTAAAATTTCTTTTAATGTAACTAAACCCATAAAAATTCCCTCCAGACTACTCTGATAATTTGTTAATAAAACTAAATAGTAATTAATTTGTTTGGTATATATATAATATTGTAATATTATTAGTTTCAGCTTTATTATATTTTTTTGTTCAGCGAAATGTCAATAAGAATTTTTTTTCGTACAACAAAAAAATGGCCGACTATGTCAACCATTTGAAATATAATGTTTTCATTTAACTGTTTTTTAGAAATTACTTGTCTCAATAACTAATCCCTCGTCCCCCATACTGACGGAACTATCAAGCTGTACCCTATAACTATACATATCTGCCCTGTATTTGTTAATAGAGACCTCTAAGGCATTTTCACCACTAAATACAGTCCTACTCATAACTAAAATGGGCGTCCCCACAGAAATATTTAAGGCCTTTGCTACAACTTCATCAGCTATAGATGCGGAAATTATTTGATCAGCCTTTTCTAAAGAAATACCCAGACTACTCTGGAGAATTTCGTACATCCCCCTAGATGTTAGATCATGCTTACTAAGCTCAAGACCAATTTCATAGGGCCAATAGCTATCTAAATAAACTACCGGAATATCATTCATTTGTTGAATCTTTCTTATTAAGAAAAGTCTTGTCTCATCAAAATCCTTCAGTTCCGGGACTTCCTCTAAGAGCTCATCTGTAAGCTCTACCTCCACCACCTTAACCAACTTGGCACTAGGAACCATACCTTTTGCTTTTATTTCTTCAAAAAAGCCGGTTAACCTTTTTAGGGTTTCAACCATTTCGCCCTTAACAAAGGTTCCTTTTCCCGGTTTCCTATCTAACCAGCCTTCTTTGACAAGTTCATAAATAGCTCTTCGCACTGTTGTGCTGCTGACACTATATTTTTCCATCAATTGTTTATCAGTTGGAAATAAATCGCCTGCTTTCCACTGACCTTTTTTTAAACCATCTCTGAGTTCATGAGCGATTTTATAATGAAGCGGCGCCGCATCGTGCATTGTTACACCTCCGGTATATTACAATATTACAAGAATGGATGTTTTTATTATATTTGTTTAATTGGAAAACTTCAACAACATTCGCTTTTGTCTTATATGTTTATAGCTGCCAATCTGAATATTTTCAGCCCTTGCTCAACAAACTTCAACTCGTATTCTGTGGGTACATTATCCAAAGGCAGGTCGCGATAAAAGTCTAAGCTTACATCTTTAAGACCCCAATTTTTTGCACGGAACATATTTAGAGAAAACTCAAATAAATCCTCATTATCTGTTTTAAAATGTATTTCCCCTCTCTCTTGCAGGATAATCTGGTAAATGTCTAAAAAATTACCGTGGGTTATTCTCCTTTTAGTATGCCTGAATTTTGGCCATGGGTCACAGAAGTTGATATATATTCTTGCTACTTCCTCATTAGCAAAATAATCTGATAAATCATTAACATCTCCCCAAACATAGGCTAAATTAGGCAAACTATAATCCAGGGTTTTTTTAATGCCAGTAATTAATACCTCTTCCTTTATTTCTAACCCAATAAAGTTAATATCAGGATTTCGCTGAGCTAATGTAAAGATAAATGTGCCCCTCCCCATCCCTAGCTCAATATGAATTTTATTATTATTATTAAAAAATCCTTGCCAGTTCCCTCGATTAGCCTTTGGATTTACGACAAGAGGAGGCGAGAGGGCTAATAAAGCCTCTTTGGTGCCTGCCTTTCTGCGTACTCTACTCATGTTTCACCTCAAAGTTAGTGACTTTAATTAACCACTAAAAAGACAAGTCAAATATTAGACGTAAATGCTACTAGATAGTATAATTTTACTTGTCTTAAGGAAGTTGTCAATTCCTTGCCTCTAGATATTTTGTACATCTTTGCACTAAGCAGGAAATTCCCTTGTTAATCAGAAATACATATTTATATTAACTGTACGCTAAAATATAAGAACAAGACGAGGAGGATATCGATGGGAAAAAAGAAGATACTTATTAACTACATACTGCCAGAAAAAGGTTTAGAGGAGTTATACAATAACTTTGATGTAATCGCTCCCAAGGAGGGGAGATTCTCCACTGAAGAGATTCTTAAGCTTATTCCTCAGTGTCATGGACTCCTGTCCGTAGCTTTTAAAGTTAATAAGGAGATTATTGATGCCGGAATAAAACTAGAGATTATCAGCAACTTCGGCGCAGGCTTTGATAATGTTGATGTCAAATACGCTACGGAAAAGGGAATCATGGTCACAAATATCCCCAATACCGTTACCCAAGCCACAGCTGAATTGACCTTAGGCTTGATTATTTCCTTATTACGCAGGGTAATTGAAGGGGACAGGAGATTGCGGGCCAAGGACCGTCAAGCCTGGGGTGGGCCTACTCATTTCTTGGGAGATGTACTAACTAATAAAACTCTGGGAATTGTGGGGATGGGGAGGATAGGCCTAAGGACAGCCAAACTTGCCCAGGCCTTTGGTATGAAGGTAGTCTATCAAAAAAGAACTCCTTATTCACCAAAAGAAGAGGCAGAATTAAATATCAAATATATGCCTCTAGATGAATTAATCCAGAAGGCGGATGTTATTTCCGTCCACTGTCCACTAACTCCTGAAACTCACCACTTGATCAACGAAAAGAGATTGAAGGCCATGAAGCCTTCTGCATATTTAATTAATACTGCCCGGGGACCGGTGGTTGAAGAGAAGGCTTTATTAGAGGCACTTAAAGCAGGGGAAATCAAAGGTGCAGCCTTAGATGTATTTGAATTTGAGCCTAAAGTTGCAGAAGGATTATTAAGCTTAGATAATATAGTTATAACACCCCATATAGGCTCCTCTACATTAGAAACTAGGACTGACATGACTAGAGAATGTGCTAAACATCTTATTGATCACTTTAACGGTAAGATGCCGACGCATGTTGTAAACCCGGAATACAAAAAGGAATAACTAAGCCAATGGCTTAGTTATTCCTTTTTAGGTTGAGGTTGAGGTTGAGGTTGAGGTTGAGAAAAATATTAAAGACTAAGATTTCACTTCGTTAGATTAAAGATTTCACTACATTTCATTTCGTTAGATTTTTTTAGTTTGTCTAGCGAAGCGGAGTCTTAATCTAGCAGAGCGAAATACTATTTTTAATACTCTTCTAATTTTCAGGCTTAATATTTTTAATTTTAAAGAAAAAATATGCCATATCGTCATTAGGTCTAATATAGGTCCTGGGCAGTTCATAGACTGGCGAATCAGGTGTGGCTAAGCCTGGATTTGTTGTCAGGCCTATCTCATAGCCTATTTCTTTAACTACATCAACCACTGCCTGATTATAATCTCCATAGGGGTAAGCTATTACCTTAGGGGTATAGCCTAGCTTATGCTCCATTTTGGCTTTGGCTAGCAGCAGGTCGTCAAAAATACGTTTCCGCCACTCTTCATCACTTTCAAAGGTTTGTTCTTTATATAGGTATACCCTGTTGGTTAGGGCCGGGGCGGTTTTCTTATTATCGGTAACCTCATAAATATGCTGATTGTACGTATGGGACCCAAACTCAATTAAACCGGAGTCAATCATTTCTCTCATCTGCTCCCAGGATAAATGGGATAAAATCTCAGGGTTAAACTCAGCGGTACTTTCTTCCTGCAAGGTTTTGACAACAACATTTATTGTTGCTTTCATATTATATTTTTTCAAAATAGGAAAAGCGTAAATATAGTTACTCTCATAACCATCATCAAAGGTTATTGCAAAAACCTTTTCTTCAGGCATGTGACCTTTCTGCATTAATTCATAAAGCTCACTGACAGTAACACTGCTAAAACCCATATCCTTTAATAGCTTAATTTGGTTCTCAAACTGAATTGGAGTAATTATTTCATCATTATAAGCAATATTTAAATTAGGTGGAGCTAAGTGATGATAAATAATAATTGGAACATTGACCGGATAAGAAATTTCCTCAATCACGGGAGGTGGGGGGGGTGGTGGAGGCTCCGGCTTGGGTTCAGGTTGAGGCGTAATTAAATATACGGTAGTTAAAATAACAGCAAGCACCTTGTGTAACATCTATTTTCTCCCACTTTCCTTTTCTATATGAGTTAACCACTTAGGACCGCAATCTGTGGGTACATAGTTTTCGAAATATTTTAGGGCTTCTTCTACTTTGCTAGTAACATGGTATAAATCACGACAGTTTACTTTGGCAAATTTCAGCTCAATAATTTTTTCAAAAACTTCTATTAGCCCATTATAAAAACCATTTACATTTAAAACAACAATAGGTTTATTATGATATCTCAACTGTTTCAAGGTAATTATCTCCAGCAACTCCTCTAGGGTCCCAAACCCCCCGGGTAAGGCCATAAAGCCATCTGCCTTTTCATCCATAATGGCTTTTCTTTCTCTTAGTTCCTTAGTAATTATTAGTTCATCACAATATTCGTATACTATTCCTTTTTGATTGAGGGCCTCAGGGATTACCCCTACAACTTTACCACCTGAGTCATGAACTGCTCTCGCCGTTTCACCCATCAACCCTACTACTCCCCCTCCAAAAACTAGACCTATATCCCGCTTACCCATTTCTGTCCCTAGCTGTCGGGCTGCGTCAAAGTATTCCGGACTAACCACCGAGCTCGAGGAGCTATACACACAGATGTACTTTTCCAAAATGACTTCAGTCCTTTCAAGATAAACAAAAAGTTATTAATATTATAACCATATTTAGTAGCTTGTGGCTAGAAAAAGACAAAGACTATAGTCTTACCCCCAAGAGTCCCTCTATAAATTTTTGCATAAATTCCAGCTTTATGTTAAAAAATACTTTTATCCTTGGGAAAGGAGGTTTTGCAATAATGGATATTCAAAGAGCTAAGGAGATTATTGATTCATCTGATAGTATCCAAGTCCTTTATAAAGACAAAGCCATCTGGATTACCGGCATAAATGAAACAGAAAAAACAGCAGAAGTAGCAACAGGTCCCCAATTTAAGGAAAAGATGACAGTACCTATTAATCAGTTAGAAGAAATACATAATAAACATTAAGGCCTGCAAACGCAGGTCTTTTTCTATTATGGGGCAGTCTCTTGGGTTTCGTGTCCAGTGTTCAGTGCTCAGAAAAGAGAAAAAATACCCTGTAACAATTAATGTCAAACTTTCCTGACACAATCTATGCATGATATACTGCAATATTACTTTTTATTGTGCTTAGATTACTACTCAAGCTAGCGAAGTGAGGTCTCAATCTAACGCAACTTATGTGGGTGAAAAATTATTTTTCTAAAAATTCAACAGAATAAGAAGATTATGCTAAGATTATACTATTGGAATTACATAGGTAGGTCAAAAGGAGCCTGAAGCAAATGACAATAGGGAAAATTTTTTTAATCTTAGCAACTGGTACTGCAGCTGGATTTTTGAATGTTCTGGGAGGTGGGGGATCATTACTAACTATTCCCATGCTAATTTTTTTGGGACTGCCATCAGCTATGGCCAATGGTACGAACCGGGTAGCCCTTTTGGTGCAAGATATAGTCGCTGTAGCAAACTTTCGCAATAAAGGTTTTTTTGATTTAAAGCTCAGCCTAACCTTAGCTATGCCTGCTTTAGTTGGGTCCATCGTAGGTTCAAAGATAGCAATTTCACTGCCTGATGAAATTTTTAATAAAATATTGGCCTTAGTTATGTTTGGGGTGTTATTTTTGACAATTAAGCAGCCCCATAAGAAGATGATTTCTGAGGGTGAAGGGCAATTGAACCCAGATAAAAGGATTTCGTCCATGATAGCCTTCTTCTTTATTGGTGTATACGGAGGATTTATCCAGGCTGGAGTAGGCTTCATAATAATTGCAGCCTTAACCCTAATTACCGGAATGTCTTTAGTAAGAATAAATAGTTTAAAGGTTTTTATTGGAGGCATTTTTACGCTCTCCTCTTTGCTGGTTTTTATCATTAGCGGTAAGATTGACTGGAGGTTAGGCTTGACTTTAGCTATTGGCAACTCCCTAGGAGCCTGGCTAGGAAGCAACTTTGCCGTAGCCAAAGGGGATAAGTGGATAAGATACATATTAATAGTTACGGTAACATTTATGGCTCTAAAATTATTATTTAATTTTTAATCTTTTGTTTTGAGTATTTACCTTTTGGGGTAATAATAATTATAATAGTAAATTAGTTTTAGTTATCGAGGAGGTTATTTTAATATGAAGTCTTTTACAGAATTAATGCAGTCTGGAGATTGGAAGGGCGAGAAACATGTGCCTGTAATTCATTGTCCAGAAAAGGTGACAGCTAATGAAGCCTTTGAATTAAAGGTTTTAATTGGTGAAGCTATCAATCACCCTAACACAATCGAACACCACATTTCTTGGATTAAAGTATTTTTCTTGGCTGAAGGCAAAAAATTCCCGGTAGAATTAGGAACTTTTAACTTTACAGCCCATGGTGAAGGGGATGTTTACACTGATTTTATCGGCCTCACTAAAGTAAAAGTCCCCAGCTCCGGAACTATTTTAGCTATGAGTTATTGTAACATTCATGGGCTGTGGGAAAATAGTAAAGCGGTTAACGTAGAATAAGAAAACGCCCCGTAGGTTTTCTTATTCTACGCGCTAACCCGTCAGCACGTGGGCGAGTGGGCGAGTGGGCGCGAAAGATTTTTTTCAACCCAGCTAAACTTCTACAACTTAATAATTCTTTAAAACAGAGAAAAACGCCCGGGGGGCGTTTTTTTATTTATCACAGGGAATTTTTTGTTTCACACCAAAGGCTTTCATAATCAACTCCATAGGGCAAAAGCCTATTGTAGCAGAAATCACTAACATTAGCCCGACAAAACCTGCAAAGTAGATCCAGGCTTGAGAAAATACCTGGCTGAATATCACACTAATTATGATAAATAGACCGGCAATAAGTCTTATCAATGAGCCTTTTCCATTAATAATATACAATGTTTACCTCCCGATACTATATTTTGGCAGCTACTTTTTTTCCTTTTGTCCCACGCCTTTTATACACCAAATACTGTGGCGGTGTTTTGCGTATTCTAAATCCACCTTACCGGTAAACATAGATGGAAGTAAGGGCCAATTTGCCTTGATAGCGAATGCTGCCAAATGGGCAAAAATACCAAAAATAATCATAAAAGTAGCTAAATTATGAATATTAGTAACCCAGCTTAAAAAGGTTTCAGAGAATTGCATTGTAGGGAAATTTTTTATTACCTTCAAGACGCCGGTAACCAAAATTAAAAGAAAGCTAAAAGCCATATAAGCATAAGCTAACCTTTGTTCCGCTAAGTACTTGTCACTTTTAGGTTCCTCACAAAAGCCAAACATAGATTTAATTATCTGATAGGATTCTTTCATGTCACCCTTTCGGGGGATTAGGTTATATTCCTTCCTGATTACATGGTAAACAACATGAACACTTACCGCTGATAAAAGAATCGCCGCGGCTATATAATGAACTAAAACAGTAATGGAATAGTCACCGGTCCAAAAAAGACCGGGAAGTTGATCGATAAAGTATCTTCGTGCCAATGGTAACTGAAACATCCCAGTAATAATTAAGGTGAATGTGGAAAGGGCAATGGACCAATGGACTAACCTAACTAATCCGCTATGTCTGAGAATTTTTTCTTTAGCCATTTTACTCTTCCCCCTTCCCTTTCATCGTCTTATAAGCTGTAATGCCCGCAGCAAAAGCAGTAGCCACAGGTGCCAGTAATACGGCTGAAGCCATACCATTGGCAGTATCCAGGAAATTGCCTACTTCAACAGGCATAGTTGGAAAGCCTGGAGCCTCGGGATTTGGCTGAGTGGCCTTTTGTTTTTCTAACTCTTTATGAATTTTTTCAAAGGGAACAGGTGAAATATAAAAGGTCGAGGTCCCTCCATTTTCTTTATCACCGTAAACATAACCGTTAATATCCTTGGCCTTTTCATAAGCGACTTTCCGCAGCTCGACTTTCTCACCATAACTAATTGCGCCTTTGGGGCAGGCTTCTACACATGCTGGGCTTTGATTATTTTTTATGCGGTCATAACAAAGGTCACATTTATACATAACTCCACCACCGGCTAATTTAGGGGCTACTTTAAGATATAAGCCAACGCCGGCCTGCCTCGCCGGGATCCCCCAGGGACAGACATCTCTGCATTTGGCGCCGCCAAAACAAACATTAGGATTTACCTGAGTAGTTCCTTCCGGGGTTTGTTCCATAGCACTAAAGGGACATAAGTTAACACAAGGCGGATTATCACAATGCATACATCTTCTAGGCACGGAGACTTCTTTACCATCTACCTTGACATTCTGCACAAAAGTCCAGTTATATGGTGTTAATCTTTTTGTAAGGTCTCTCTTATCTGACCAGTTTTCATATTTTTTCTGCGGCCAATAGTTTTGGATATTTTCTACCGGCTCCGGGAATCTGCTTTCGTTTTTACTCTTACAGGCAGTTACACAAGCAGGAACCTTTTGACCTTTACAGCCATCACATTTTGTTAGGTCAATTAGTGTTCCTACTTTATTAGAACCGGTCTCACTAGCTCCGGCAATCTTATTTACCCCTGACAATATAACACCACTTGCGGCACCCGCCGCTACCGTTCTTTTTATAAAGCTTCTGCGGGAAATGTTTGACACTTTACCAACCCCCTTAAATTATGTAATTCTCCCAAATAGGTTATACCCCCTATGGGTAATTATATTTTACTTTAAGGGCAAGCTATGTGTCAATATATTTATATATATAGATATAAAGAATTAACGGCAAAATAATACCCTAGCCTTTTAAGCTAGGGTATTATTAGATATTCTTATTTATTTTTATTCTTTACTACAATCATTGAACCTTCAATATAATAGTCAACCTCTGTATCCAAGCTTTCAGCTAGAAATCTTAGGGGAATGAGGGTTCTATTATTATATACCTCAGGTGCTACATCCAGTGTAACTTCCTCACCATTAACAAGGGCTTTTTTAGATCCAATCTTTAATTTAACTACTTTGCCATCCTTAGTGACTGTAACTGTGTTGCTATCAGCATCCCAGTCTACGTCAGCATCTAGGGCTTCTGCTATTGCACGAAACGGTGCAAGAGTACGACCATCCTTATTCATTGGAGGTACATCAAATTTTGCCTTTTTACCATTTATATAGGTTTCGTATTTTTTACCTTTAAGTTCATGCATCTTGGCTAATAATTTATAGTCATCATCATCAGTTTCGCCATTTACAGCTATTTCCATTCTTTCTAAGGCCTTTTCAAGTTCGTCAGAACCTATTCTGATTTGTAGTAACTGCATTAATCTTTGCATAGAATTAGAATTACCATTACCACGGTTTCTAAAATGATTCTCTAAAGCATTTAATAGTCCATGACTATTTCCGTTTCCCTTTCTATCGTCATCGTCGTCATCGTCGTCATCGTCATCCTTGTTTCCATCATTAATAACACTTATCTCCTTGACTCTTATACCTTGCTCATCTTCATCTACTTCACCTTCGACTTCTACTACTACTTCATCATCATAGTAGCTGTCAAAATCATCATTATCATAGTCGTTAGTTTCTAGTAAACGACAGCCCTCTAATGTATAATAGTCGTTGCCATTATTGACATCAACCTTTTGGATTTTACCCTTTAGAGCAACTTCATCGCCATCATCAAATGGAGTTAAAGCCTTTACATATAAACTTTTCACCATATATATTGACATTGATAAATCTGGGTAGCCTTCAACAACTATAAATTCATTCTCATAATCTTCAAAATCAAAATCGCCAGTTAAACGATAGCCATTAACCTCATAGTAGGTGCCTGAAATGTTTTTCTCAGAAACAAAGCCTTTTAATACTACTGGTCCAACGGTTAACTCTTCAGTTTCTTTAATAATTACATAATCGCTAGCTGTACTGCTCTTTTCAGTATTTACTAATTTAAATGTTATTTCATAGTCACCAGGCTTGGGGAATTTCAGGGTCCACGGAGTTGTTTCATTATAATTTGCCCCTAAAGGAAATGCTGAAGGCCCCCATAGTGCCCCTTCTCCATCTTCAAGTCTAAATGTATATGGATTACCATCTTTATCCTTGCCCACAAAAATAACTTCATCATCATTATCTAAAGCATCACTTGTTACACTAAATTCTAAGCGAACATTTTCGTAGCCATCTTCACCAAGTTCGTCTGTAATTAAAGTGACCTTTGCAGCAACCTCTTCTCCAGCTATTATATCTTCTGGAACATCATACTCAAATGCATAAGTCGATACTTCTAATAGGGGATCCACAACATTATTAATAGTTTTTTTTGCGTTGCCGGGTTTTGCCATTACCCCGGTACTTGATCCCAATAATAGAAAGAGAGCCAATAGAACTGCTAACACCTTTTTCATTTTTTAATACCTCCAAATAATTTTTGTGTTTTTTTATCTAATAGATTGTTCGCAATAAGTTTCCATTTTTAGGGGTACATAGAGTTTGTTTCTTCAAAATTTTCATAAAAAAAGTCCCTCTAGAAGAAGGACCTTTCAGATAAAAATTGTTTATTATTTTTTTATATTGTTTCCGATGGAGTTTCTTCGTCGCTGCCTTCTTCACTATCTGTCTCGTCATCTGTATTCTCGTCGGCTACATCCGTATCATCTGATTCTTCATCAGAGTTTTCATCTGTCGCATTTTCATCAGTTGTATTTTCATCACTAACTTCTTCAGTGTTTTCCACTTCGTCTATTACTTCATCACCAATTGTTACATCGCCGGTTTCTGGATCATAATCAACTAATTCCCCTAATGTTTCGCTGATAAAACGCATGGGTACAAATACTCTATTAGCAATCATGCCAGCAGGAACATCAATTGTAACCGCTTGTCCATCAACTAAAACTTCTTGTGAATTCAAGAATATCTCAATAGTTTTTCCATCTTTAGTCACAGTTACCTTTTGTGCTTCTGCATCCCAGCTCACTTCAGCACCTAATCCATTCATAATGGCTCTAACAGGAATCAAAGTTCTCCCAGCCTTAATTACAGGAGGGACATCGAAAACAGGGTGCTGGCCTTTTACCTTGAAGACTCCTTTGGCTGGCTCATATTCCTCTATAACATCTTCTGCATCGGCATCATTAATTCCAGCACTCTTTAAAGCATTTTTAAGTGTATTAGTTCTTTCAAGTTTAATTTGCTCTCTTAATACTTTTGCTTCGCCTTGATTTTTCTCTTGATTTTCTGTTACAGATTGTTCACTTTCAACGGTTTGCTGGGAAACTACCTCTGTTTTATTTTTCCCATTATTACTACCAGAATTAGCTGGCTGTCCTTTGGCCATTGTCCCCATACTGGACCCCAAAATTAATCCTAAGGTTAAGACACTAACAAGCACTTTCTTCTTCATACGTTGTTTACCTCCTATAATAGAATTTAATGGATGTGTTGCCATAATATTCGTTATACTTAACTCCTTTAGGGGGTAAAATGTGTTTTCTTGTTGAAAACAGGCCAGTAGTAGCAGAATTTGGGACTTTGGTCCTGGAAAAATAAATAATAATAGCCCTAATCATTTTAAAAAAAGAAAAAAGTACTTAGAGCAATAAAAATATATTTTTAATTTTGCAACCTTTTTATAATTCTAAGTGTATTAATATATTAAGTAGTGAAGGGAGGAGGATAATGGATATCTGGATTAGTTTAATGCGTCGCTGCAAAAACAATGATAAAGAAGCATTCAACAGCCTCCTCAGCCATCATGAAGCTTACCTATATAAAATTTGTTATTTTTATACTCAAAACCAAGAAACCGCCCTCGATATAATGCAAGAGGTATTTCTGAAAATTTATCGATCCATTCACACCTTCGATGAAAACCGCCCTCTTCTGCCCTGGTTAAAGAGAATAGCTGTAAATACGTGTTTAAATTTTCAACGAGATAATAAAAAATATAATCAGCTTTCTTTAGACTTAGAGCTAAGCGAAGAGCTTTCCTTAAAAGATACTATAAAATCTCAAATGGATGTGGAGGGAGAGGTAATAAGACATAGTAATCAAGAGTTAATTGGGAAATGTATTGAGGCATTACCCCCTAATTATCGAATAGCCCTAACCCTTAAGTATATTGAAGATATGAGGTATGAAGAAATTGCGGCTGTTTTAGAACAACCTTTAGGAACTGTAAAAAGTAATATTTTCAGGGCTAGAAATCTCTTGAAAAACACCCTTAAAGACTATAATTTACTGGAGGTCTAGGATATGTGCAGATTAAACCCAGAAATGCTTCAGTTGTATATTGATAGTGAACTGAACTCCTTAGAAAAATTTCTGCTTGAAGAACATCTTAAAGACTGTACCTCCTGCCGCAAAGAACTTAATAGGTTAAAAATATTGGATTGGGATTTTAATAGTATGGCCGAAAAAATTGATATCCCAGCCCAATTATTAAGTTTAAGGATATCTACTTTAGACCAACATATAAAAGAAGCTCAAGAAGAAGCGGAACCCACTTTTGGCCTAAAAGAAGTCTATGAGCTCCAGTATAATACATTAAAAAATACCGTTAACTTCATTCAGTATTTACCAGGAAATAGGCTTTTAACAAGCTCCGGGAGAAAATTAAGTAAAAGATTGAAACCCACTTTCTTATCTAAAATCATAGGATTATAGGAAGGTTCTAAGATGAATATACTATTAGGAATGTTAACTATAATAATAACCTTAATTTTTCTGCTTTTAATACTTCTCTTATTTATCCCTATCAGCTATAAACTACTCGTAGGATATAAGGAAAAACTGTACCTGCATACAGAAATTAAAGGCGAAAAGTTGTACCTATTTAATATAAGTTGTAAAGAAGGTTCTACTAGCTTTCATCCAAGTTTTTTAGGGTTCCCCCTTAAGTTGAATGGACGAAAAGTTAATAAAAAAGAAAAAACCTCTTCACCTAAAAAAGCTAATGTAAAAACATCCCATAGGTTTAGAGATATACTAGATAATAGTGACTTATTGAAGTCTGCTTTTCATACAGGCATTGAAATTATTAATATAATCAAACCAAAAATACTAATTTTTAATGGCACGGTTGGTTTTGCAGATCCATATAATACAGGAATGATGCTAGGTATTATGGCCGTTCTAAATAGCATAAATGAAGCCTATACTATTAATGTTACTCCATTATGGGAGGAAGAATATCTTGAAGGAGAAATCCATATTGCTGGAAAATTTATTTTGGCAATAATACTATTTAAAATAATTAAACTACTTTTGAGTAAACCATCAATAAAGTATTGGAGGTATCTAAGAAAAAACAAAACGAAAGATTCTTGCAACCTTAGTTACTAATAATGTGTATTAATATCTAGATAAAATTTTAGGAGGTAATATCATGGATTTTACAGGAAACATTAATTCTTTATTTGAAAAACTTCAATCCTTTTTCCGGACCGAAACAGTAGTAGGTAAACCCATCCAAGTAGGCAATGTGACACTAGTTCCCATTATCAGCGTTTCTTTCGGTGCTGGCAGCGGCAGTGGAGTTGGTAAGGATCACCAAGGAAATGATGGCTCTGGCGGTGGTGCTGGTGCAGGTGGCAAAATTGTACCAAGTGCTATCCTAGTTATCAAAAATGACGAAGTAAGTGTAATTCAGCTTAATAGTAAGGGTGCTCTAGAAAAAATTGTCGACTTAGTACCTGAAATTGTTTCGAAAATCAATATTGATAAGAAAACTGAAAAAACAGAAACAGAGTAGTTAGAAAAAAGCAGGTAGTAGAACATCCACTACCTGCTTTCTTGTTAAATATCGTCGATTAATAACTGCATAAACCCCGTCTTCTAGGCTGGGGAAAAACCCTGCTTTTGCCACCATTCTTCTTTCAACCCATCATAAACCTTTTCCAACATATTCAGATGAATCATTTCCCATTCAACTAAACGTTGATAAAACTTCTTCAATTCCTTTATTTCTGTAGTTTGTGCCGCATTTTTATAATAATCAATAGAGGCCTTCTCCATTTTGACACCAATGCCAAAAACCGAAACATCTAAAGAGCCGCTCTCCGGATATTGAGTTTTCTCTGTAAAAATTTGTGGTGAACTCTCCTCTGCTTCATAAATCTCATCTAAAGAAAACTGCTTTTCATTAATCAGTTTACGGTAAATATGATAAAGCCATTCTCCATGTTTCACCTCTTCTTCAGCAAGGAACATAAATGCCTTCTTCGCTGATT
Source organism: Peptococcaceae bacterium BICA1-8 (assembly GCA_000802045.1). GTDB lineage: Bacteria > Bacillota > Peptococcia > Peptococcales > BICA1-8 > BICA1-8. The sequence continues at coordinate 16,491 of JUEF01000133.1, read as the reverse complement.
CATCTTTAGCTGCTTCCGCAGCCAGAAGATAAAATTTTTCCCCTTCTTTTTCATTAAGCAAAGCATTTTTAATAAGTTCAATCTCTTTGACATTTTGATACATATCCCTTCAACCTCCTAAAGCTTTTTATATATTTTACCTTACTATGAGGAATTTTAAACTTTTTCCAGAAAGTGATGCGAACTAAATTGTTACTGATATATTGAAAAACTTCTTGTTTTCCAGTATTTACATAGTAATATTTTTAGTTTTTTTCTCTACAACACAATCTATTGGTATCCTTGAATAAAATGATAGTGAGAAACTATTACACTAAAGGGAGTGAAAATAGATATGAAAAGAGATATGCAATTAGCCCGTGCTTATGTTCCTTACCAGCCCTATATTAGATTATACCCGTTACAGGAGGCTTTAATAAAAGGAACTATTTTCCCCAATTTATATCAGCCCTATGTTGAGAAAAAACTTCGTTGAAGAGGAGGGATTTAAATGGATAGATATCATTGCCCTATGATGAGACAGCTACAAGAAGTTTCATTTGCTTTAGTCGAATTAAACTTGTACTTGGATAACTACCCCACTAATCAGCAAGCTTTAGCTGATTTCAACAATCTCAGTCAAAAATATCTGGAACTTAAAACTATGTATGAAGCCCAATATGGCCCTTTAGCAAATTTTGGTTATGCACCGAGTCAATATCCTTGGCAATGGGTTTGCGAACCCTGGCCCTGGGAATAAAAGAAAGGAGGAATAAGATATGTGGATATATGAAAAAAAGCTGCAATATCCTGTAAATATACGTAATGGTGATTTAAGAATGGCAAAATGGCTAATAACTCAGTATGGCGGTCCTTACTCCAATAGGATACAACTATTTGAGGCTAAGTCATTCTTTTGGCATAGCCGTTACAAACCTAGCATATTGATTGCCGTAATTCACTATATTAAGTGAATGCCACTTCTTTATGGCCATAACCTCTTCAACCGAGAAGGGTGATAATTCCTCTCTTAGCTTTTCAAGGTTCTCCTTCTCAGTTCCTGCAATAAGGACATAGCTTACTCCTGAACTTTTTAAAGCATCAAACAGATCTCTAAATTGTTTAAGGAAATGGCAGGAAATAATTAACCCTAATCGATGCCGGCGAAACTCTGTAACATGATTTGCCAAAAATCTAGCAGTAGTGGGTACCTGGTGCACCTCATCGAATACAACATTGCATAGCCTAGCATTGGCGTTATCCTTACGGAGCTGGATGGCTAACCATATCCGGCTCACAAAGAAAGTGGTAATAATATCTCTAACCATTTGATTAGGAAACATATACTGAGGTATTTGTATGAACACACTTTTGCCCTGTTCAATATATCTAGTAAAGTCTTGGGACTGATTAATTGGAGCCTTTAACATTGCCTTAAGATAAGGATTTTTTTGTAAAACTATAATTCGGTTAGTGATACCAATAATAAGGTTCTCCCGGGTGGAAATAATTTCGCCTGTTTTTTTATCTCTTTCATCTAATTCTGTTAAGTCCCAAAAGGTATCATCATCGGCATCAAAGCAATTGCTTTGCTTGGCGTACTCTACAGCCAAGTGCCGTTTATCCCACCGGCGTAAAATATCAAATACATCAGATAGCCTTGCCCCTGGACGAATAAAGGTTACCATACAGGCAGCATGCAGGTACCTTAGCATAGGAGCTGTCAACTCCCCAGTGGATGAATCAGTTACTGCATTAATAAGATATTCAACTTGTTCTGATATTAAATTGGCCAGCCTTATCCGCTCCCATGGATCCATTCCTTCTTTTATCAATTTACTAACCTCATTATAAGCCAAAGCAGGAACGTTGTTTCTCCCTCCTAAAACAATCTCTATTTTCTCACCAGGTGGGAGAGCTGCTGATATCTCTCTGGCCAACTCGCAGCTCTCCACGTAGTCTATTACTATATTGCTGTAGCCAGCCTTATGGCAATCCTTAATAGTACGCTTTAAGGCTGTAGTTTTCCCTGAACCCTGGGGCCCGACAAAGACTTTGGCCAAGGACATAACATTTATTGGAGTAGCCCAGAAGGCAGGAATTTTCTTTCCCTGTTTATCTGCTATGCCAATAAGGACTTTGCCATTTTGGAGCTCTTCCGGAATGTCTAACTCCCTGGTATCAATGCTTTCTAGTTGATACTCTCGCTGCAGATCAGCCTGAGGCAGTTGGATAAGCTTAGCTACCTCTTTATCAGAGCAAATGCAGACATTAGATGTAGGCACATTATTTTCGTGGACAGCCTTAAAGAGTCTATCCTGCTCCCATTTGCTTAACATTCTAGGCGTAAGCTCATTGTCTCCATTTAAGTCCTTGTATGCATTGGCTACAGCTAACATATTAAGCTTTGCTCTAGTTGGTTCATAGCTTTCCGAAAGAATAACTACACGGCATCTAAAAGCTTCTGATGTCATCTTGTAAATAGTTGAAGGGTTTAAGTTATTCATTTTATTTTCTTCCTTCATGGCCTCTAGACTATCTAGTTTAATTTCTATAGTCTGCTTTTCATCTTCCCTTTTATCAGGCATGACTAAGCCAAAAACAGATTCAAACAGCAGCATCTTATATTCAATGTATAAGCTTAAAGAACCTTCAATGCCGGCAAATCCTAACTTAGCAATCTTTTCTTTCCGGCTCATTTCATTGTTAATCGACTTGCCTTTTTGAAAGCTTTTATATTCATCTTTGGCTATAGCAATCCAATTGCGTCGCTTCATTGGCTCTATGGTTATGCTTGCCCGGACCTTTTCATTATCTTTAAGGTTTTTAGTTACGCCAATCATATTAGTTAAAGGATATAAATCACTTTTGCTGGTTGAAAAGCTTTTAAAATTATAATCCTTTAAAACCAATTCGCATACTTCAGTCTTTTGGCGAGTAAAAGATTCAACCTCACCGGCAATTGGTTCGATAGTAGATTTGTTCCAAACAGTTTTCATCGTATTTTCAATAAGATTACTGAACTCTTTTGGTGTAGTCATATAGAAAGATGCGCTCTTAGGCTTTAGAATAATATCAAAACTAGCCTTTTGAGGAAACATATATTGACCTGCAAGCAGCTTTATTCTCTCTCTGGGTGTAAGGTATATACAACCAAGGCTATGGACAATGACTTCATTGTTGCTGTTGTTTATGGCATAATCAGGAACTAGCTTAAAAGTAGTCACTGGTAAAGCTTCCGTTTTTACTATACTATCAAGCACCTTCTATCACCGCCCTCAATATTGCATAAACTATGATAGAACCGCTGGTTATTTTTGTGCCTAGTTTTTTGTTGCCAGCCATAATAAAATAAACACCAATGATGGCTATTATAATTAAGACTCCATCCAGATCCTTTATAGCAAATCCTAAACCGTTGCTAATTTTATCTATAATCCAGCTTAAACCCTGGAATATTTTATCTATTAGCCACTGCATATAAGTCACCTCCTAAAACTGAATACTCTTGATTGTCTTGAAAATAAATGGAATCCACTGTATTCCAATGAAACCACCGGCAGCCAGTTTAATAGTTTTGTAACCCTCATGCTCATCTCCGGCCATCATTTTCATAAAACCTTTTATCATGAAACCATAACTTACAGGCTCAGCTAAGTCTTTAAGCACGTTTATAATTGGCTGCATACTCTGGTTAATATTACCTGCATGGGCAGGTTCCGAGTGCAGGACCATGAGTGTAACACCAGTACCCAAGGCAAGTTTGTTTAGTTCTTTTTTAATGGTGATCTCCTGGCCATTGCGAAAATAAAAACCAGTAACCATCATGGACTATCTCCTCCTTTGTTCTAATATTTTTTTAATTTGGTTTGTGCTTATCAATAGACCAAACAATATACCGGCTAAAATTTTAATTAACATAAAATGACCTCCTGGCAATTGAATAATAAATTCTCCTTTGGTAAAGACTACAGGTAAGAACGACCGAAAGGAGGCAATGACTATGTGGTGGTTAGTTGCAGGATTAGTGCTGTATACATGGTCACAATTGCCCTAGACAAGTAAAACAAAAAGATCTTCAAACCAAAACGACCCTGGGTAAACTTCTCCCAGGGTCGCTGTATCTGCGCTAGCCTTCGCTACGCTTGTTACAGCGTATGCGAGCCCTGGGTCAAATATGCAAGTCCGTATAAAATTTTTTAAGTTTTTTTAATAAAACTGAAATCTATCTTCTTTTTAACAACTTCTTTTTCTTTTGGTGCTAATTGCATATTTGCGAACTTTTTATCTAACCACTCAATTACTTTTGGATCTAATCCTGTTTTTTCTTTATCCATATCATCCTTAATAAGCTTTTTAATATATTTGCTAAAATTATTATTTTGTTCAGCCCAGTTCAAGAGTTCCTTTTCCAGTGGATCATTAAAATAAATTACTTTCCGCTTTCGCTTTGCCATAGTTTCACGACCTTATAATTACCGATTACATTTGCTGTAACTGAATTTTTTACTATTCTTATTAAAGGAAACACTTTCTGTAATTCATTTCTAAACTTAAGAGCTCCACCGCCTCCGCATAGAATAATGTCTGATTCTTTCCACCCTGGTACTCGTTTAATTAATTCTGACTTAGCTTTCTTAAGATATATTTCTTTTTCTACGTTAGCATTATCAAATTGGATACAGCCAAGGTCCTGTAGTGTGCCGCTTTCTTTTGCTATATACTGATAATCTTCCATTGTAAGATAGTTGATTGTTTTACTACCAATATCAATAACTCTAATTTTTCCTTCTAAAGCAACATCAAGTCCATTCTCTTGGATAGCTTCGTTATAAAAAATACCAACTGACTCCGGAACAAAAGTAATATCAGCAATTAACACAGGCTTGACTTCTTCATTAAGTTTTACTGTATAAATCCCTTTCAGAAGCTTTGCTAAATCATCTGCTTGATCAAACTGGTCAATAGGTAAAGATGTTATCACTGGACCATGGCCACCGATTAATGCTAGTGCTGATAATGTTAAAATTTTTGTTTCCAAATGGATCTTGCTTTCTTCGGTATTGCTAATGTCACAGTAAGATTCTTTTTCAGCTAAATCACCAACAAAGTATCTACCAATGTTACTAATTTCTACTTTCCACTTTTGATTTTTGTTTTCAAGTTTCAGTTTTCGGTATTCACCTACCTTTGCTGGGAAAATAATTGGTTCATCCGAACCATTAAAACCTTTTACTATTCTGCGCCCACAATCAACACTTCTCATATAAATTCCTCCTTGGTGTTATTTTGTTAATACATTGTATGCACCAACTCGGAAAAGTTTCCTATTATTTTAGGATTTATTTATAAAAAAATAACCCTATTCAGAGGGCCATATATCTTCTATATTTTTATTTAATAACTTGGCAATTTTATATGCTTGGTCAAGACGAGGTACAGAACCGCTTATCCAATTAGTAAGGGTATTTTTGTTGATACCTAATTGTCTACATATCCACCCTTTTTTCATACCTCTTTCCTCAATTATTCGCTCTAAATTATTCTCCAAGCTTGTCCACCTCTATTTTAATTTTTTCTGCATGCTCGTTTTCTTCCTTTATTAATTTATCTCTAATAGCATAATACCTTGTACAGGAAATACAGATGTGAAATGAAATTGTAGCCCAAATCCCCCAACAATAGTTTTCTTTTAAAATAAAAAATATTGTGAATGACGTACTTATTAAAAACATTATAATAAAAATAATTAAAAAGGAGTCAGTCAAGTTTATGCATCTTATCCCCTTGTCTTTATCAACAACATCTAGTGCATCCTGAGCTTTTTTGGCTAAATTAGGTTTAATATAATAATCAATTCGATTCCTACTTTTTTTTATATCTTTTTGGTATTCCAGCAATAACCATACACCAACTAAAGATACAAAAATTGAAACTAATACTAAAAAAATATCATAAAAGTTAATCTGACTTTCTATAAGCAAACTTGTATATCCAACTATTGCAGCCTGAATTAATATGCCATAATAAACACATAGCCATTGTTGATTCTTTGCATGCCTAATATCTTCTGTATATACTTGATATATTTGAAGAATGTCATTACTGTCATTATTCATACTCATCCTCGCTCTCTTCTTAAAATCTTTCGCATTCCAACCGCATAAATAATTTATAAATTACCATTCTATACCTTTCTTGTAAATCCTTCTTAATTTACAATATTAGAGTTAAGCAATGAAAAAATTTGCCCCTCTAAAATGCCATCTAAGCCTTTATAATAAGGGGTTAAGGGGTTATGTATGCTTAAAAATGGGCATAAAAAAAAGCCCCGGGATTACCCCGAGGCTTTTCGTTAGTTTATTATATTATATCGTATTCTCCACCCGATGCTCTTCTTCAGGCGGCTTTTTCTGAGGTAGTTTAACTTGGCCATTCACATAATTATTAATTGTCTCTTTATTAACTTTCAAAGTACTAACGTAATTATTATCATCATTTCGCTTTGCTACCTGAATCTTTGCTTGGCTAACTAATACTGCAGATGCACCGCAAAGAAATCCCTGTATAAATCCAAGCACAATGCTTTTTGCTGAAAATACTCCTTCTTCTAGAACGAAACCTTGATATACAATAGCAAGTAGTATACCAAAACCTACAACCAGGAAAGGTATTGTCCAGTCCTTCACGTTCGGGAGTTTTTTCATAAGCATCCCAAATGCAAAACAAACCACCGCTATAATGACAAACTCGGGTTTTATGAACTCAGAAATTAATGCTAAATAATCCATAAATATTTTCTCCTCTCGAATTAAATAAAATAACAGCCTCTTGGCTGCCTAAGCTTTAATGCCTATTTTTAATAATTTCCGCTTTACTCAGCAGGACTAATATCAATATAGTACTCTTTGCCACATTCTATCTGATCAGCAGTTGCTTTATTTACTAATTGCAATTCAAGTTGACCAGCAGGAGTATACTTGAAAAACTCCTCATTTTCTTTACTACCAGCATAAACAGGCATAAATCCGATATAGAAGCCATCGTCTTCGTTACTTAAACTACTTTTTGAATTGCAAACAAATTTACATCTTACCACTTCTATCCCTCCAATATTTTAATTAGTTCCAAGGCTTTTCCTTTGGCTGTATGTAATTTTGCCTTAAGCTCATTATTGCTAAAAATATCTAAAGATGCTCTTCTGGTAGTTTCGTCCCATCCTTTTATCCCGCCCAATTTCTCAGCGAGATCCTTCACTTGCACATAGGAATCACTCTCTCCTTTGGGTATATGACCTTTTATTATTACTCCGTTGACCTCAACTTCAATTTCTTCATAATGTTGCGATTTCAAAAACTCTACAGGACCAACAGTATTTTTTATGCCTAAGTACTCAGCAGGATTTATATCGTTTCGGTCCTCCCAACTCCCCGCCCATATTTCAAGATGAAGATGTGGGCCTGTGCTATTACCTGTGCTACCCTGTACGCCGATGCTATCACCTATTCCTACCCTTTGCCCCTCTTTTGCGTAAGCTTGATACAGGTGACCATACAGAACGTCATGCTCGTCAACCTGGCGAACGATTACATATTTTCCCCAACCTTTGGCGTCATAGCCAGTTTTTAAAACAGCACCAGAATTAATATTTTCTATTCCTTTGTCATTTTCATCTGCAACCATATCTAATCCGGAATGATATCCTTTGCGATAGACTGGATTAACGCGACCGTACTCTTGAGAGATGCGAGGATTTTTGACTGGCAAATGCTTGTCCATTTAAAATCCTCCCGTGATTAAATAAGTGACCGCAACTCCAACAGCAACTCCAGCGGCCGCAAAGATTGCATTTTTAATAATTATTGTCACCTTAACCGTGTTATCTTCTTTCAGGATAATGACGTCTTTTCTAACTTCGTCTACCTTTTCATTAGTATTATTTATCTGTCCCTGAAGGCCTGATAGAATACTGGCAATCTCTTTCATCGATGTAGCAAAATCAGCTATGGTCTGATCTCTTTTTTTGTCCTGATCTCTTTGGTTTTGAGAAATAACCTTAAGCTCCGTTAGGGTGTTGCTAATTTGTTCTATCACATCAGTTTTTTTAAACAAAACCCTAATCTGATCTTTTAGTTGACCGTGCTTAATCTCGCATACTTCTGTTTGAATAAAATCTGCCACATTAGACACCTACCTTCACCGGTACTCTTGGTCTCATTATTTCTACAGTTTTGGTTTTGTCATCATATTTGACAACATCTCCAAAGGGGCTGTGTGTATGCCTTGTTGGTGTAAATGTTCTCCCGCCTTGGAGCAGAGGATCTGCGTCCATTTTTTCTAATAGTTTGCCGTTGAATATTCTTTCACCAGTTTCTATAAATAAAGTTAGTTTGTCATAGAGTGGAGCAAAGTCCGTAATGATCCACCACTCAGCAACTGGATAATTTTCAGGCAGCTCAGTATAGCCCTCTTCTCCATGCTCTACATCCCAGGAGTTTTTGATAGTGAAAGTCTTTTTCGGTCTATTGTGAGCATGATATTTTATTAAATGATACCCCTGTATTGTCTCTTTGGCGCCAGGAAGAGGTAATACCCCTGGCTTATATTGAGGATTAATAGTAGTGTGAAAAATAAAGCTGTTATAAATAGGGATTACTAGCACACATGCTGTTTTCGGCCTCCAAATAGCATTTTGCACTTCTGTTAGACTCCTTGCCCTTGCTGTAGTTAATGCCTTTTGAATAACAGCATTTTGCCTAACGTTTTCAGAAAACTTAGGCCCTATTGATGGGTCAAATTCCCTCATAACATCGGGCATGACACTTTCTAGGGCATAGCCATCATGTCGCAAATTATCCAGGGCCTCGCTAGTATACATGCCTGATCCAAAATATTGTCCCAACTTCCGATTCTGATAGAAGAAATCTCGACTGACCGGCACAAATTCACCTGTCTCCTCGAATATAAACTCTTCTACACAGTTCCCGATAGCTTCAGATACACACCGACCGACATTTTTCTGGTTAGTCACCCTAAGCCTAGGACTCTCATAAATGTCGGGAGTAGACTCTGCCTCAACAGGGAAAATAGCTTGCGCTGGGTAAACTCTGGGGTCATACGGGGATAATAAAGCACCTGTTCCTTTGTCTAATAACTCTTCCAATCTTTTCACCTCCCTGGGTAATATAAAAACCGGGCACTTTTGCACCCGGCTAAGTTAATATGAAATCTTGATCTAAATATGTCGGCTCAAAGAAGTCTTTCTGCTCAATCGTGATAGGCAATAATAATCCTGGTGGTGGGCTAATTATCAATGTCGGCATTGTGCTATTGCCAGCATCTATTTCGTCTGATTCTACTGATATTGTCCAACCCGGTCCGGTGACTAACTCTTGGTCAGGATGATATGTAACTTTTTCAAGCATTAACTGATAATTTAACGTCTGATTAGTAATATACGCCTTTGCATCTACATCTGATAATGTGACATCTACAATAAATACAATGTTTTGAGTTGATACATATAACTTGTCTCTGTTTGCTACAATATCCCAATCAGCAGGAGTGGTCAGCCCAAAGGTAGACGGTACAAGGTTATCCACTATGGTTGATGAGCTTGCATATCCTTTATAATTAGGCAATGTCATTAAAAATCTTTTATTATTTGTACCTGTAGCCAATAAAGATAACTCTGTTGTAAGTATTGTATAATCATCGCTAATATTCTGTGTATGTTTTTCATCAGTAACGCTGTATTCATCATTAGTGCCATTAGGTAGGCTTCTGTAAGTTACGCCAGCAGGAGTTGTTATTTCGCCCTGCACTACACCCAGGGAATCTTTAGACTGTAAACGTACGGGTAATGTAGATTTAGTGCCTGTAATGAAATTGCCTACTATGTTTCCTTCTTCCATTATTGCATTTTCAAATACATATATTCCTGCTGATGGAGCCCTTAAATAAATTCTTATCTCAGTATTACTACCACTATTAAATGTTCTTTTGTTTTTACTATAACCTACGCCATCAATACCTGTTCCGCTAACATCCGTAACTACATAAAGCCCATTAACTGTTATTATATCTATGGTATAATTTACATTTGCTTTTACTTCTAATTCAACATAACCAAAATTTGATGAGCCTGTTACATTTACAGTTATTTTAGTAGGACTATCAACTGTGGTACTATTTAAAATCCATTTAACACTATCAAAAGTAGGTATTAAATTTGTTCTAGTATTCCCTTTTGATACAATGTCGCTAAATTGCCCTTTAGGAGTGTTCGCCCCAAAGGTATATATCCCGCCCTCGATAGTGATGGGGTTAGGGTTCTTCTGTTGCGGCGCAAGGTATTTTGGAAATATAGTTGGTATTTGTTGGCGTTTATATGCGTTCACCGCTTGGCTCATTTACGCCACCTCTCTGACCTTAACCTTGGCTGTAAAGCCCTCGGCAGCTCCTAATGCTGTGTTGTTGGAGATAACCAGTTTTACATCGGTTCCACGGAATAACCCCTCGATAAAGATGCTATAGGTATCCATGACTGTACCTGTTGTTGTAGCTTTTTTGGGTACTATTACGCTAGTGATGTAGGCATCGCCCTCTGTTTCAACATTAAAACATTTAAGGGTTAAATCTGTGACCTCTGAGGGATTGTGGATAATTATCTCATGCATGTTTGATGTTTGTGTGTCGGGCTTGGTAATTTCAACCACCTTTTGGGTGTTGACTAATGCGCTGTTTGCAAAAACAACATCGGTAGCGGCGAGAATTACTTTTGAACTCATTTGATATCCCATACTAAGCACCTTCTTTCTTTAGATTTGAGCATTATAAAACCGAGCACTCGACATGCTTGGCATGTTGCACAATATTGTCCTACTGTGTATTAAATCTATTTTGGATTTCTGTTTTGTAGGTAATGTCAACAATATCTTCGACAGCAATAACACCATTTTTTATCAATCTTAATAACTTTTGTATATATAATTCATTCATATTATCCCCTCCTGCTTAAGAAAAAGATAATCAAGCGTATTTTCGATTCTGTCTAATTGAGTTTCCTGTGGTATTGATTCGCTGTCAACAAATGTGCCATCGGGTTGTAAGATTTGTCCTATCTCTCCTGTATCGCTTTGAATTTCTCCTTCTACAGTTTGCCTCCCATTTCTTATACCAATAACTTTATTATTTGCGTCTAATGTTATAAATCTCAATTTTATACCTCCTTATTTAAACTCGATTAACTGCCATTTTGTAATCCCATACAGATTTGAGTTATATACTTCCAAATTTGTATTAGTGGTCACTCTACCACCTGCATTTGTTTGGTTTTGCGATGCATGAATTATTGCTAAACACTTTTCGGGAGAAACCGTATTGATTGTAATGCTTTCAGTATAAAGATTATTATGACTCTTACTGCCACTTTGCTTTGACTTTACGATATTAGCATCAAATTCAATTACATACCAATAAACGCTTACGTAATTATAACTAGAGCTGAGCATTATTGTATTAGCATCAATTATTTCTCCATATGCAGCATGTTGGCTAATAGTGGGTCCTGTGACAATTATAATGGAGTTTTCAGGTACTATTGTGTTTATTGAAAAATTAGCAGAATAAACCCCATCCCCAATATACTGCTTTCCGCTTTGTATAGATTTGATTGGCAAAAGAGTGCCAACAATTTCCCCTGCATCCACTGTCGCTGTTTTACCAAGGAGAAGGTCGGATGCAGTTGCGTTTCCGCTAGCCCCTTCACCCTGTAAGATAAAATTTGTGCCATCATACCTCAAAGTATATATTCCATTAGCTTTAAGGTTCGTGATGTCGGTTCCGTTAACCTTTTTGATAGACTTGGCTCCCTTTGCGTCCCAGTTTAAAGTAGATGCTCCAGAGCTGTCAGCATTTATTTTAACCGCAATAGCCATACCTGCGGTTAATGCAGATATAGTAGGAGTAGCAATTGAATAAGCATTTCCTACGTTTGTGGTTGTTCCACCATAAGGCACTTGTAACGTATAATCAGCCGAATGTGTCTCAGACCACAGGTCTAATTCTTCTGTTTTGTTTTCATTATTATTAAGCTTGGCAGCTGTGATCACATCACCAGCAAGCCATGTTGTTTTCGTATAATCTCCAAGCATCTACTTCACCCCCAAAGCATAGGCAAAAAGGTCTTTTAAGACCAAAATTTCATATTTCGATTCTTTTTCATATTCCTGTTCCAGCCGTACAAGTTCATTTAACGCTTCTTCTTTGGGCAAGGGTTTTATTCGCTGGAGCACACCAATTCGCCACAGCTGGAACTTTATTTCTTTTTCTTTGGGATGAGTTTGACCTTTATAGATCCCAAGCACTTCATTATTTTCAATAGCCTTGATATCATTTTCAATTTGCTTAATTTTGGTATCAATTCTTTGGTGCAATTCCCACACCTCCCTATGCATTAAAGGTTAATTCCCACGTATATGTGACTGTTAATGATGATGTTTTTTCTATAGCAGCATAAACAACTTTGTTATACTGGCTTCCGGATCCGGCCGTATCAGTTGCACCGTTACCAAAGAGAGCTGCCGAAGTCAACGTATTACCGTTTGCTTCACTTGAGGCTAAAAACATATCAACAGTAAGCTTTCCGTCTGCTTTGGTAGATGATGTTAATGTTTTCCGGAATGCCTCTGTTATAGTAGGCGTTACTGATGGATCGCTGGTGTCAGTGCCCAATGCCATATGGGTTAATCCCGAGACTGTGTCGCCAGCTAAAAGGTCACGAACAAGATTTCTGCCGGCAAGGATAACCAGATTATCCTCTGTAACCGTCTTGATCTCACCCGTGACCTCATTTATAATATTTATTGTTAATTTGCCTTTCAATGCTAAATCTTCTTTTCCTTTAATAAGCTTTTTAATAAATCTTTCAAAATATTTTCGCATTTATCCCACCTCACTATATCCGACACGGGCAAAACCTACACGGCTTTCAGGTGCTCCAGTTTCCACTGTTAATGCATCTTTTAGGCTTAAACTATCTCGCAAAACCAAAAGCTTGTCTAGTACTTCATCGTCCCTGATTTCAATTTGTCTACTTTTGTTGAATAACTGAATCAGTAGATCTTCAATTCCTTTTAGCTTTGATGCAATCTCAACATGGTAAACATATTTATCTCCCGATACAGACATGATAACTTTTCGAATCAAGAAATCATTGTCAATATTCCTTTTGGTAGATTTGATTCTAATTAACTGCCCACTTCTTAACCCTTTTACATTTGTCCTGAAGTTTCCGGAAAGAAGTGGATTAGAATGTTGATCTAAATCTGCCTGGGATATCTGCCTTGCTAAATCTTTGTTTGTTACCTCTTTATCAACAATAATATGTTCGTAAACTCCGTCTCCGCCTTCAAGCGCTTTCATGCGGTTTATGGAATCTACATCATCCTGAACAGTAAGTACCGGCACATCATATTTGTAAGTAAACTTAACAACATCACTGGATGTTGTTGCTAGTGCCCCGGGTATTACGTGCTTTTCCTGGTAGTTAAATAGAAAGTCATAATCGGCAGCAGCATTGATATTCTCTATTCCTGCAGTTTTATCAATGCTATTGACCGTAACACTAAGGTCATGAGGCTTATAGCCAAGATTCCATACTTCTTTACCACCCTCATGGGTTTCAGGGAATGGATCCGAAAGGTAAGTACCACCTCTGAAAAAAACTCTGTTTCTAAGTTGAGTTATATCTGCAGTAATTTCTAAGTTAGAATAATTAGATTCAGAATCATCCAAATTAAATGGCGCTAGATTAGTAAATTGGTCAAAAAAGTGTACATCTTTAAAATAATCAACATACCAAGAATGGCCTGTTAACTCAGCAAGCTCCTTGGAGCATTCCCCTGGATATTTATAGTTAAAAGGGATCCCTTTTATTAAAACACCCTGCTTAACATTTACCGAAGTAAACCCTGCACAGTATTTAGTAATGATATCCTTGATTATATCCCCAGCATACATATTTTCGTATTTCTCTACCACTAAATACTTGTCTAGGTTTCTTTGGTAATCAATGCAATCAACCTGGTATACATATTCCCCAGGGACAACTTCATCCTCGGGAGCACTTCGTATATGGCCACCAAAGATTCTATCTGCTCCATCAGTAACAATTACTTCTTGACCTTCAATTGGTTTTTCTGCAATATTGTTAGTTTCAAAAGTGAATATACATGTATCCACTTCATCATTCAAGGCATCCGTTTTGGAAAAACTATTCGGATTTATGTTTAATGAACGGTCAATTCCGTTTATAGTTACCTGAAGCGACATACATATCACCCACTTATCTTGGATATCTTATATTTTCTTATTAGCTAGAACTATCCTTGCTAATGCCTGGCTTACAATTGGTACTATTTCGCTTTGAACAAACCGTTTAAACTCATGCTTAGAGCCAGCAAATACAGCTGCGCCAAAGTTGAAATATAACTGAACTATAACAGGAGCTCTTCCACCTCCGGCCATAGCTAGAGACATTCCCTTAGGAAGAACAGTCTCACCTTCCTCAGCAATAATAGGCACTTCCCCAGCACGTAAGTCTAACGGTATGATGCCATTTTTAGTGATGGTTCCACCGCTATGAGCCACGCCGATCCTTTCTTTTTCGGCCGCAACCCTTTCTGCAATATTAGGTTCAGTTCCCTCAGCTGCACGGCGGTCAAGGTCAGCTACATAAGAATCAAGCCCACCTGGGTATGTTCGTTCTATGTGTTGAGCATCTTCGTTTAGCCCGTCTCCGGAACTGCTACCTCCAGAAGATCCTCCGCTACTTCCTCCACTTGGGGCATTTCCTAGAACACCTTTTAAAGCTTGCTCGAAGCTTACCGATTTAAACCCTTCTAGCATTCGTTCCCCAAAGGATTTGCCCTGATGCACCCAGTTAGGTTCATAAGTTTTCAACAGCTCTAAGATTTCTTTCTGATTATTTTCCCAGACAAGTTTTTGGGCGGCTGCAGCTAGTTCCTGCTCCTCTTTGAGTCGGCCGTAATGAATTTGCACTTCGGTTCTTTCAGTATTAAGCCGCTCTATAGTGGCATCTAATAAGCCCTGTTCTGTAATCTTTTTGTTATTGTATTCGTCCTGAAGCAATTCTTTCTTCTCAGTTGCTTGCTCCCTCAGCCGGTCAATTTCGGTTCTTAAGCTATCCTTTTGAGCCTGACGTGCTTCAAGCTCTTTACGCCTGCGCTGATCTTCTAGCAGTTGATTTAATTCAGCCTGAATCTGAGCTTTCTCATTAGCATCCTGCTCTGCTAAAAGCTTTGATTGAACATTAGCAATCTTCTGTTGTTCTTCCCGTTCTTTCTTAGCCCTTTCTTCTGCCTCTGTTTGAGCATCGATGGAATCAATTTGGCCTTCGATAGCCTCAATTTTAGCTGCTGTTTCTGCGTCCAGAGCCTTAAGCTTTGCCCGGTATTCTTCATCATAGAGCTTCAGCTTTTCATCAGTAGCTTCACGGGCATTGGTAAGTTCTTTATCTAGGGCTGTAATCTGATCCTTTTCTAACTTATCATAATGCTTTTTTAACGCTGACTGTACTGAATCGTTAAGCCTGCTTAGTGCATCTATCTGTTTATTTTTGGCTTCTTCGGCGGCATCGACCAACTCTTCCTTGGATTTTACAACCTTTTCGTCTGCTTCTACCACAATATCAGCTGACTTAACCTCAGCATCAGCAATAGATTGGGCGTCTAACTTCCGGAAATCTGCCATCTTGGAATAATTACGACTATACTCCCGCATCTGTTTTTCAGCCTTAGCATTATCAACAACATCACTTATTTGATCACGGTAACTTTGAATCTTATCGGCAAGCCCAGGAATAAACTTAGTAAGGGATTGAAGCTTATCTAATATAAAATCTATTGAGCTTGCCACAGCTATTTTGATGCTAGACCATGCCTGATCCATGTAATATCGAGCAGTGTCATTTGTCTTATAGAGAACTACTAATCCTGCAACCAGGAGCCCTACAGCTGTTATAACAAGGCCGATAGGATTGGCGGCCATGACAATATTTAAACCTTTTTGGGCGACTGCTGCGGCTTTTAAGGCTGCTGTTTTTGCCCATAATAAAGCCGCTTCTGCTTTTTGTAATACATTATGTTTAATAATAAAACCTGTTAATAAGGCTAACGGTCCGACTACGCTAAGTATTGCGCCAGTATAAGCAATAGTTTTGACGGTGTTCTCTCTGACTTCAGGTGAAAGTTTTTGAAACCACTCAAAGCCTTCCTGGACACCTTTGACAATATCCTGAAAAGCAGGAAGCACTGCATTGGCAACGGTCATTTTTAATCCAGCCATGCCAGCCTTGGTTGCATCTACTGTATCTTGGTATTTTTTAAAAGCCACTACATTATCCTTAGTAAGAACAATCCCGAGCCTTTGCGCCTCATCACCTAATGCAATTATTGCTTCACTACCCATATTTAAGAAAGGGACTAACTC
>JUEF01000132.1 GCA_000802045.1 Peptococcaceae bacterium BICA1-8 | reverse complement strand
AAACTTTGGTATATATTATATGTATAAATAATCTAAAATGTGTATCTAATTTAATATAACTTAATAATAACCAGGAAAAAAATTATTAAGGCGATAGCCAATTGAAGCAATGTGGTTCCTAAAAACCCCACTAAGTTACCTATAGATACTTTTAAGGATGGTAATAAAGCTTTTCCTGCCAATAACTCTCCGCAGACAACACCTAAAATTGAACCCCAGAAGAGACCTAAAGGTCCCATAAATAAAAGCCCAATGATACTACCCAATAATCCACCCCAAATTCCTCTTTTAGTTGCACCGAATTTTTTTACTCCCCATAATGCACCAAAGAAATCTATAAAAATTATAAATATAGTAAGTAACCCAATAATTAATAAAAATAGAGGAGAAAAATGAACCCAACTATCAAAAAAACTGTATATCATCAAGGCAATAAACATTAAAGGAATTCCTGGTAAAAAAGGTAATAAAGTTCCCGCCACACCAAGCAATAGAATAAATACGAGAAGTAGCTCTTTAGTCATTATATTTTAAATCCAATTCTTTTATGGCCTCAGCTAAACCGATAAGCACATGGGATAAAGCTAATCCGCCTTGTAGATAGATAATATACGGCTCCCGTATTGGACCGTCTGCACTTAACTCTATGGAAGATCCCTGAATAAATGTTCCTCCAGCCATAATAACAGGGTCCTGATAACCAGGAAGCAGACTCTCTTCGGGAGTTACATGGGAATCTATAGGTGAAGCTTTTTGAATACCTTTACAAAATAAACGCATTTTTTCTGGGCTGCCTATTTTTATACCTTGGATAATATCTGTCCTTGGTTCTTCAGGTAAGGGAGAGACAGCATATCCAAGTTTATTAAATACTTCTGCTGCAAAAACAGCTCCTTTTAAGGCTTGTTCGGTAATTAATGGTGCTAAAAACAATCCCTGATATGCTAACCTATTAAAATCAAGAGAAGAGCCTACTTCACCTGCAATCCCTGGAGCAGTTAATCTACAAGATGCACCATAAACAAATTCTTCTTTACCCAAAACATAACCACCCCTTGGAGTAATACCACCACCAGGGTTTTTAATTAATGAACCCGCTATTAAATCTGCTCCTACATCAGTTGGCTCCAAATATTCAACAAATTCACCATAACAATTATCAACAAAACAAATAATTTTTGGATTTATGCTTTTTATAAAATTGATAGCTGTTCTAATTTTTCCGATTCCCAGCGAAGGTCTCCAACTGTAACCCCTTGACCTTTGAATGCAAACCATTTTAGTATTTTTATTAATTGTTTGTCTGATAATATCCCAATTAAAATCTCCATCATCCTTTAAGTCAACTATTTTATGTATAATTTTTAATTCTGAAAGGGTACCGGGCTCCCCATTAGTACCTATTACTTTTTGCAATGTATCATATGGAGTACCAGATATTGATATAAATTCATCATTAGGTTTTAGGTTACCAAATAAACACAGTGCAATCGCATGTGTACCTGAGACTATCTGGGACCTAACCAATGCTTTTTCTGCATTAAAGATATCTGCCCAAATATTTTCAAAAATATCCCTGCCAATATCACCATAACCGTAACCTGTAGAACCATTTAAGTAAAAGTCAGATACCTTGTATTTTTGAAAACCTCTTAGAATCTTAATTTGATTCATAGATGTAACTTCAGTATTATTTTGCCAATAAGGTTGAACTTTTTTATAGCACTTTTCAAACAATTTAGCTAGTTGAGTAGGTAAATGATACTCGTGTTCTAACATATTAAAAAATTCTCGCATATTTAATACTCCAAAACTTTCAATTTCTTTAGTTCATTAATAATTTTATTCTCCTGAGCAACTAAAAAGATTGTTGTTCCTTGATCATCATAATTAATAATCTCTACTTTACCACTTTGATAAGCTTTATCAAGCAAATATCCTTGATTGTAGGGGATATGTATTTTCGTTTTTACTTCCTCTTTGCTAAAAAAATCATTTATTAGTGTGTTTAATTGTTGTAAACCAAAGCCTGTTTTAGCTGATACGAGACAATATGGATTATACTCGGGATTTATTACTTGTTCATTATTTATTAAATCAACTTTATTAAACACATAAATCATTGGTTTGTCTAAAACATCTAATTCTTTTAATACTCCTTGGACTGTTTTTACATTACTTTCAATATTTTTATCGTTAACGTCAATAACGTGTAGCAGTAAATCAGCTAGTTTAACCTCCTCTAATGTTGATTGAAAAGCAGATATTAATTGATGAGGAAGATTGCGGATAAAACCGACAGTATCTGTAAGTAATATTTGGTGAGAATCTACCTGAAAACTTCTTGTGGTAGTATCTAGAGTAGCAAAAAGCTTGTCTTCCACTAGTACATTATCTAAAGCCATTGTATTTAATAACGAAGATTTACCAGCATTTGTGTAACCAACTAGAGCTACGATAGGTAAAGCTTTACCTTTTCTATCCGTTTGCAATAAATTTCTGTGTTTTTCTATGATTTCAATTTCATTTTTTAAATTTTGAATTCTATTTCTTACATGTCTTCTATCTGTTTCTAACTTAGTTTCCCCTGGTCCTCTTGTACCTACACCACCACCCAGGCGAGATAGATTAATTCCATGTCCACTTAACCGGGGCAAAAGATAAGAAAGTTGAGCTAATTCTACCTGTAATTTACCTTCCCTGGTTTTAGCCCTTTGGGCAAATATATCAAGTATTAAAGTTGTTCTATCGAAAACCTTTACTCCCAAAAATTCCATTAGATTTGCTTGCTGGGAGGGACTTAGCGAATCTTCAAATATAACGCAATCAACTTGGTCTTCCTGAACCTTCAAAGCTATCTCATTAATTTTCCCTTTTCCAACCAAGTAAGAAGGATCTCGTTTATCTCTTTTTTGAATTAAAACATCAGAAACTTCCAGATTAGCTGTTTTTGCTAAATTTATTAATTCCTCTTTAATATCTTCGATTTCCAAATCCACCGTCTTACGCCAGTCTACAATTACCAAAAGAGCTTTTTCTTTTCCTGTATCTAACAGATGGCCCTTAAATTCCAGCTCTCTTTCTAACTCTATTAGTAAATCCATAAGAGGGAGGGTCAAAAGTTTTAAAACAGTTAATTTTTCTTGCACTTCATATTTAGAGCTTAATATACCTTCCACTGGTACTAAATTGACAAAACTACATAAGGTATTTTTCCCAATACCTAAAGCAATCATTGCATCTAGTTTTAAGTTTATTAAAGCATTTAAGTCTGCATCACTAAAGCCGCTTTCTCCATTTGGATGGGTATGGATACATCTAATTCCGCTATACCCCTCTCTACTCCTTTTTGACCACATTTGGGGTATTTTTACTAAATCCCATGTTCCAACTGTAACTAGTACTACTATTCCTTTACGATCAATATAGACGGCTATTTCCCTATTTATTTTTTTACTGAGTTCGATAATTGTATTTAATAATTCAAGAGATGCAATTTGTCCATAAGGAATTTTTTCTGTATATATTTTTTCCAATTCAATAATTACTTGATTACTTAAAGAATTAAGTTCACCCCATACTTTAGTCATAAGTACCTCACAATCTAATAGAAATTTATACCATTATTTGATTATAACACAAAAGATATTTACTTTTGAGCCCAAAACCTAAAAGAAAATTCAAGGTAAATTAGATATGCCATTATTAATAACAATAGATTAATATAAAGGAATCTTCTTCTTTTTTTAAAAAAATAATATAATAAGTAGGTTATAGATAAAGGTAAAACAAATATAAGTAATGAATTATTATTCAGATAAAATAATATTAAATTTATAGAAACAATAATTATTACTAAGCTGCTATTTGTTAATTTAATTTGAACGCTTTGCTTTCTTCTTTTTTTCCTGCTAATAAATTCCATTATTTTTTCCTCCCAAAAGTACATTCTTAGTATATTATTGACTAAAATCCACTTTAAAAAACTTAAAACCCCCCTAACTTGCTTGGGAGGCTTCTTTAATATCTTCACTAAGTATTAAAATTAAATCATCTCTAGAGATTAACTTTTTTTCAACTAGTCTTACAGCTTGAAGTCTTATTGCCTTCTCAATTAAGTTTCTTACCATCCTTGCGTTTCCACTGTGCTCATGACCTAATATCATCTTTTCCTGTAGGGTATTCTTAAGAAAGATTCGGGCTTCTGTGGATAGTCGATATTGCCTTTGGTTTATCATTAATTCTGCTATTTGTAAAAGCTCATTTATACTATAATCAGGAAAACTAATATGAATAGGAAACCTAGACCGTAAACCAGGGTTGCTTTGTAAAAACCACTCCATCTCCTTCTTATAACCTGCTAGTATTAAGATAAGTTGATCTTTATAATCCTCCATTGCCTTAACCATGCAGTCAATGGCTTCCTTTCCGAAATCTTTTTCGCCTCCTCGAGCCAAGGAGTAAGCTTCATCTATAAATAAAATACCGCCTAAAGCCCGTTGAATCTGCTCTCTGGTCTTAAGGGCAGTGTGGCCAATATATTCCCCTACTAAATCCGCTCTTTCAATTTCGATCACATGTCCCTTTTTTAGAACATCTAATTCTTTAAATAACCGCGCAATACATCGGGCAACTGTTGTCTTCCCAGTCCCTGGGTTACCTTTAAAAATCATGTGTAGAACTAAAGGATCACTTGCTAAATTTTCTTCTTTTCTTTTTTTTTGGATCTCTATATATGCTTGAATTTCAAATATCAGTTTTTTCACATTTTCTAAGCCTACCAATTTTTCAATTTCCTCTAAAATACTTTGTACTTGTTTACTATTTGAAAAATCACTATTTGCTAATTTAATTCTTTTATTTCTTTCGGTAGATACAAATTCTACATTACCACTTTTTTGTACTTTAAAAGAATATTTTAAGGTCAAGTGTTCTGTCACCTCCTAGAAACTCTATTATACTAGTATGCAATTATAAAATAAGTGTTCCAAAGGAAGTGATGAAAACTCTTTCTGAAAAAGTAAACCCCCTAAGAAAAACTAGAGGGTTTTAGCTTCACTTGAAAATATTATATTTTTTGCTGGTGCAATTGTAGAAATAGCATGCTTATAAACCATCTGCTGTTTGCCTTCAACTTCTAAAATTACTGTAAAGTTATCAAAACCCTTCACACTACCCTTTAGTTGGAATCCGTTTACTAAAAATATAGTAACTGGTACATTTTCTTTTCGAACCTGATTTAGAAAAGCATCTTGTAGATTAATTTGT
>JUEF01000131.1 GCA_000802045.1 Peptococcaceae bacterium BICA1-8 | reverse complement strand
TCTCTACACTTTTGTTTTAATGCTTCTTTGTAGCGCTTGGTGGATTTTCCCCATACCCAACTATATTTATTTGCATTGGCTTCTATTTTAGTTCCATCTAAAAAGTAGTTCTCTAACTTTATGTATTTCTCTTTTACTAGCAAATCCACTACTTCTGCAAATACTTCTAAGATTACATCTTTCATTCGTTCACTACGAAAGCGATTTACATCCATAAAGTCTGGTTGGTTACCTCCGCAGATCCACATATAAATTATATTCTCGCGAGCTGCTTTAGCAATTCTGCGACAGGAATAAATTTTATCTGTATAGGCATAGATTAAAAGCTTTGTCATCATAACTGGATTGTAGCTTGATCTTCCACCTCCAGGGTATTTAGCTAATAATGCTTCAAGGTCCATTTTATCTATTGCACTATTTACTATACGAACTACATGATTTTCTGGTATTAGGCTTTCTATGCTCATGGGAAGCATCAACTGCTCCTGATTGTATGGTCTAAATAGTTTTTTATCATGCACTCTTTGGCCTTTTTTTGACATTCAGAAACCTCCAACCTATTATTTTGAATGGTTTCCTCACTCCTAATTATACCAAATTTTGATAATTTTTGACATAAAAAAACGCCTAAACTTGTTAGTTTAAGCGTCCTTTGGGGCTAGTTTTGATACAGCCCCATTATAATAAAGCATTTAGGTGTTAATGGCGAAACTAGGTTAAAAAAAATAACAGAACAGAAAGCATTTAAATTTTGGTGAATAAGGTTGTTTTTTAATAGAGGGCACTTTGAATGGATTGAAATTAATGAACAAACTAGCCACAGGGTTCCCTTAATATTTAGCGGAAATATTGTGAATTCCATTTTAGTTTCTGAGTAAGAAATACCGTTCGTAAAGTTTTAAGTTCTGTGGTAATAATAGCTTTACTGCGTCCCAACAAAACTAATATACATCATAAGAGATATTCCGCGTTAGATGCCTCGAACTGTTTCCATGTTAATTATTAGAAAAATATTGGGATTTTATTACTAATCAAAGAATTTTTATTATAAAAGTTGAAAGAATGCAACAATTTTAGGAAAAAGAAAGAGGAATTATATCAATTCTATAGAAGTATACAAAAACATTTAAAGTATACAATAGATAAAATAGCATATATTATCTTAAATTATATACATTTATAGCACGGATAATTAATAAATTCCTAATAGGGAGTGGTTAAATGCTTAAAATTGAGGGACAAAAGGCTATAGTAACAGGAGCAACTACAGAAATTGGTAGTTCAATTTGTGAGGTACTTGGTAATGCTGGAGGATTGTTGGCTATTGTAGATGAGGATCGGATAAAGGGTGAAGAAACCTGCCATAAACTTACCACAAAGGGGATTAATTGTAGATTTTTGCAAACAGACATTACCAAAGCGAAAGAAGTGCAGGAAATGGTAGATACTGTTCTTAATGACTGGGGACAAGTGGATATTTTGGTAAATAGTGCTGGGGAAGTTCGTGGTGGTTTTATTACTGAAATAAGTGAAAAGGAATGGGTTAATATGATTGATTTGCACTTAAAAGGGACTTTTTTTACTTGTCAATCCGTATTACCTCATATGATTAAACAAGGAAGGGGGAAAATTGTGAATATTGCCTCTGTGGAGGGCAAGCAGGGTTTTCCTCTAGCTGGAGTGCATTATAGTGCAGCCAAAGGTGGTATCATGGCATTAACGAGACAGTTAGCTCTCCAGGTTTCTCCTTTGGGTATTCATGTAAACTGTGTAGCTCCTGGGCCAACCGAAAAAGAATTTATGTTTTTATCAAAGTCAGTAAACCAAGAGGAATTACTTGCAAAGATTCCCTTAGGTAGATTAGCACGTGTTGGAGATGTAGCTAATGCTGTTTTATTTTTGGCTTCTCCTATGGCAGAGTATTTGACCGGGGAGAGTATTGACATAAACGGTGGAAAGTATTTAACATAGGAGGAATTAGATATGAAACCCTTATTAATAGAAAAGTTTTTAGAAGGTAAAACTGCATTAATTACTGGCTCATCGAGGGGTCTAGGACGTGAATATGCTAATGTGTTTTCCCAAGCAGGAGCAGATATAATTATTAATTACCAAAATAATAAAGAAGAGGCAAAAAATACGAGAGAATTAGTAGAGGCAAACGGATGTCGGGCTCTTATTTATAAGGCTGATGTGTCAGATGGTAACCAGGTAAAAGCAATGGTTGAAGATGCTTTAGTAAATTTTAGTAAGATAGATATTCTTATTAATAATGCTGGGCACAGCCAGCCAAAATTTTTTTTAGATATTACTGAAGTTGAGTGGGATAGGATGATTAATGTCCATTTAAAGGGTGCATACAACTGTTGTAGATATGTAGTCCCTCAAATGATTGAACGTCGACAGGGAAAAATTATTAATATGTCATCATTAATTGGTAAGAGTGGAGGCCCCTGGGCGGGAACTCATTATGGCACTGTTAAAGCAGGGATAATTGGGATGACCAAGTCTTTAGCCAATCAGTTGGGCCCATATAATATAAATGTTAACGCTGTTGCTCCAGCTTTTGTTATTACGGAAATGTCTAACTGGAGAACACCTGAACAACTTCGTGCCCACAGAGAAATGACCGCTTTCAAAAGGACAGGTAATACTTTAGAAGCGGCGTATGCTACTCTATATTTGGCATCGCCGTACTCAGACTATATTACAGGATTTACCATGGATATTGGTGGCGGTGCCTATATGGATTAACAACAACGGTTAATACTATCGATGCACTGTAATAATAAGTATATAAATGAATGTTATAAAAGCGACTTTATATATTAGTATTTATTTTTTTATGATTTTTAGAAAGGAAAAAGGATTTCTGCGTTAAATGGAGAATTCAATATTCAATAAAGTATACAAAGTTAATTAATGCATGCAATATTAGAAGTTGTATACAATTTATTAATTTTATCAAGAACGCGGGAGGTACTATGAGTACAAGTGAACCATTATATGAACAGGTATATGAAAGTATTAAAAAGAAAATTATTTTTGGAATTTATAGACCGGGTGAAAGGTTAACGGATAATAGGCTTGTTGAAGATTTGGGTACAAGTAGGACACCAATACGAGAAGCGATACAACAGTTGGTAAGACAAGGTCTATTGGTTAATGAACCCAATAAAGGTGTTACTGTTTTTAACCCTACTTTAGCTCATGCCGCTGAAATTTATGCATTACGTGCTTCTGTAGAAGGGGTAGCGGCAGGCTTAGCAGCAGTTAATGAAGTAAGAAAAAGATACCTTTTTTATATGTTGGAAGAATTGGAAAGGTCCGAAAAAGCATTTGATCAAAACGAAATTGATACTATAACAGAAAGTAACTTAAAATTTCATGATTTGATAATTGAATCTAGTGGGAGTGAGTTACTAAAAGAATTTTTAGAAAATTTAAAAAGTCAGAGTATGGTTCTGCGTCACAATTCATTAACTATTAAGAGGCGTGCTGAGGTTTCTCTCGTAGAACATAGGCAGATTTATGAGATGTTAAAAAATGGAAAGTCTAGAGAGGCTGAAGAATTTACGAGAAAACATATTTTATCTGCTGGTTTTCGTTTTTTAAATAACAATAAAAATGATGAAATAGAAAGTTTGCCAATCTTTAATTATTACCAGGAGAGAATGAAGGAACTCTTGGAAATCTCAAGTTAAAGATAATTAAAAAACTAATAATATAAATAAATTGAAAGGAAGGATTAAAAATGTCGATTTTAATGCGAGAGGAATATTTTCAGGTGAGAGGTCGAATAATCAATGGATTAGGTAAAGCTGATGAGGTGAGTGAAGAAGCGAAGCGTTTGAATGTTAATCGGGTAGTAGTAGTTACAGAGAAAGCCATTCAGGAAGCAGGCGTTATTGAGAATATTCTGAAATCATTGAAAAATGGGAACATTGAATACATTGTTTATAATGGTGTTCATTCAGATCCATCGGTTAAAATTATGGACGAAATTGCTAGATTAGTTAAGGAAAGTGGTGCTCAGGGTCTGATAGGTGTTGGAGGTGGTAGCTCTCTCGATGCAACAAAAGGAGCAGCCATAGTATGCACAAATGGTGGTTCGATAAGGGATTATATAGGTGAAAATAAATTTAAAATTGCTCCATTGCCTTTGATTGCTATTCCTACTACGGCGGGAACAGGAAGTGAGGTTACCTGGCATATTTCTGTCAACGATACTGAAAGGAAGCTAAAAGTAACTGTACGAAGTTTTTTATGTGTGCCTGAAGTAGCCATACTAGATCCAAATCTAATGGTAACTGTTCCTGCAAAAGTAGCAGCTTTTACGGGCATGGATGCTTTTACCCATGCTTTTGAATCCTATATATCTACGAAGGGATCTTGGATTATGACTGAAACTCTTGCGCTAAAAGCTATGGAATTGATTGCAATAAATCTAAGAGTATTTGTCGCTAATCGCCAAAATGTAGAAGCAGGAGAAAATATGTTAATTGCTAGTATGATGGGCGGGATGTGCCTGTCACATGCACGCACAGGTATTATACACCAAATGGCACGGCCATTAGGGGCACTTTTCCACGTTCCCCATGGTCTAGCTAATTCAATGCTACTTCCATATGCTATGGAATTCTCGGTTTTTGCTAACCCTGGAAAGTTTGCAAATGTTGCTCGTGTTATGGGAATAAAAGTTGATGGATTATCGGAAATGGAAGCTGCTAAGGCTACTATTATTGCGGTTAAAGAGCTTTGTAATGATATTGGATTACCTAATAAATTACGGGACGTAGGTGTTAAGGAAGAGTTATTATCGCAATTAGCAGAAGATGCAATGCAAGGAAGAGATCTCTTTGACAATCCCAGACAAGGAACTGTGGAGGATTTAATTAAAATTTATCGTTCAGCTTATTAAAAAGAAAAGAGGAGAATATGGTCATGAAAAGACAAGCTATTGTGATGAATGACAAGGATAATGTGGCAACTGCAGTAACTGATTTGCAAAAAGGATTAGAGGCAGTTGTGGAAATAAAATCTCAAATTACCCAGATCGCTATTCAAGAAGATATTCCATTAGGTCATAAATTTGCTATAAGTAATATTGCTACGGGAGAGGATATCATTAAATATGCTAGTGTCATTGGGCAGGCTTCAGAAAATATTACGATAGGTATGCATGTGCATACTCAAAATGTAATGAGCTTACGGGGGCGGGGAGATAAAGTTATAGATGGGAGAGATATAAATGAATGAAACTTTTATGGGTTACAGAAGACCAAATGGGAGTGTCGGTATTAGAAATCACGTAGTTGTTTTGTCAGCAATGGATAATGTTAATGGTGTAGTTAAAAAAATTTCTAGTCAAGTTAAAGATGTACTTCCGATTACCATCCTTTATGGCCGTGGTCAGTTTGGTCAAGATAATGATTTAACTATTAATACTTTGATTGGTATGGGTAAAAATCCAAATATTGCCTCTGTATTAGTGGTAAGTTTGGAAAAGGTCTCTGCAAAGAAAATCGCCGATGGAATTGCACAATCAAAAAAACCGGTAGCTTATTTATCTGTTCAAGATTGTGGAGGAAGTTTAGAAGCGGCTTACCAAGGTTCCAAAATTGCATTAGAGATGGTTCTCCAGGCATCGGAACAACAACGAGAAGAATGTTTGTTTTCAGAATTAATTTTAGGTGTTGAATGTGGTGGCTCAGACACTACCTCAGGGATTGCATCTAATCCCGCTGTGGGTTATGTGGCTGACAAGGTTGTGGATAGCGGTGGAGTTGTTTTTCTTTCAGAAACATCTGAATTTATGGGTGCAGAACATGTTTTAGCAGAACGAGCAAGTAGTCCAGATGTAGCTAAGAAAATTTGGGCAGCAGTCAAAAGGATTGAAGATGATGCCAAGAGTCGTGGTGTCGATATCCGTGGGGCCAATCCAGTTCCCGATAATATTGCTGGTGGATTAACTACTATCGAAGAAAAATCTTTAGGGGCTATTATGAAAGGTGGTACTGCTGTTATTCAAGATTTACTTGAATATGGCCAAGCACCTACTGGTAAAGGATTGTATTTAATGGATACTCCAGCACCTGCATCGGAATCGATGACAGCTTTGGTAGCGGGTGGAGCTCAGGTTATACTTTTCTCCACAGGAAAGGGAAATATCATGGGAAATCCAATTGCACCAACCATAAAGATTTCCGGGAATCCCAAAACTGTTAAGACAATGATTGCTAACATTGATCTCGATGTTACTGGTATTACCGAGGGAACGGAAAACTTGTCTCAGGGTGGAGACAAAATATTGGAAGAACTAATTAAAGTTTGTTCAGGTAAAAAGACCAAGGCTGAGGTGCTTGGTGAAGAGCAAATTGCTATTAGTCGTATTCAGCCTACAGTATAAGACTCTCTTTTATAGCTAGCTTTAACATATAAAATGGAAGGAGGCGAAGATCTCTTAGAGTTTACTAAATATTTTGGTTATTTGAATTTTATAAAATTAAATTTTTAAAGGAGGAAGAATTGTGGAAAAATCAACATGGAAAAGTATTGTTGCTTTAATTTTATTAGTAGGTATGTTTACTTTAGTTGCGTGTTCAGCAGAGAAAGCAGAGAAAGCAGAAGACGTTAAAGCTTCTCCAGAAAGTAAGCAAGAGCAGGTTGAAAAAACTGTAATAAGTATCGCTACTGCTAACCTGGGTACTGGGTTTTATACTTGGGGTAATGCTTTTGCTCAATTGTGGAATAAGGAACTCCCTGACTTAGTAAAAGCATCTGCTCAGGCAACTGCAGGTAGTGAAGCAAATATTGGCTTATTGCAACAGAAGGAAGTCAATGTATCATTTTTAAATAATCTTTCTGTTTATCCTAGTTACCGTGGAATAGGGCAGTTTGAAGGGCAAGAATTTAAAGATATGCGTATGATTGCGGGTATTTACTATAGTGTAGGTACACCGGTCACTAGGGCTGATAGTGGCATAACAACATATGAAGGACTAAAAGGCAAAAAATTTGCAGTTGGGGCTGCTGGAAGTGGTTTTGAAGGTATGGCAAAAGAAGCTCTTGCTGCCCATGATATTGACTACATAGACAGGAAAGATTTAACTCCTGTTTATATAGGTTATACGGAAGTTCCGGATCAGTTAAAAAATAAATTTATTGATGGAGGTTGGTTTAGTGGACCAGTTCCCCAGGCGGCTCTTTCAGAAGTAGCAACAACTATGTCTGTTAATTATCTTTCAGTAACCGACCCGGAGGTTATAAAAAAGTGGAAAGAAAAGTATCCTTGGTGGAGCGAAATTTCTGTTCCTAAGGGTACATATCCTGGTCAAAATGAGGATATTAAAACAATGGGTATTCGTTGCTTTGTAGGTGTTCGGGCAGATATGAATGAAGAATTAGTCTATCAGTTAACAAAAACATTATTTGAAAAAAGAGATCAAATGTTTCATATTCCGGGAGTTGAAGACTATTTTACTTTAGATGCTGCTCCTCAAGGAATATTAACTCCACTTCATCCTGGTGCCGAACGGTATTATAAGGAAAAAGGTATTGAGATTCCTACTGTGCCCAAATAATTTTTAGCAAGGTTTTGATGTTAACAAGAGGGGTAATTATTTTCAAAAGAATGACTATACATTATAATTACCCCTCTTGTTTTAAACATTAGCTTGGAAGGGGGTTGTTTATTATGATTTATAAGGATATAAAGCTGACAGAGAATGAATTGAGCGATGCACTTATGGAAGAAACAGAAACTAATAAACGTCAACTAAAAGGCATTGCCAAAAGGATTGTTGGAATTATTGCAGTTATGATGGCATTGTTCCATTTATATACAGCGGGTTTTGGTGTAATGGTAGCAGTATCACAACGCGGAATACATTTGAGCTTTATCCTTGTCTTAATTTTTTTACTATACCCTGCAACTAAAAATGCTTGCACAGATCGAATAGCTAAGCTAGATATTTTTTTGGCTTTTTTATCACTGTTGGTAGCAGCATATCCCGTAGTTTTTCAGGAAAAAATTCAACGAACTGCTCACTTACCTATTGAGACAATGCAATATGTCTTTGGTTGGATTTTTATATTACTAGTTCTAGAAGCAACAAGAAGGATTGTAGGTAATCAGTTGACTATTATTGCCATTATATTTTTTTTGTATTGTTACTTTGGATATTTGGTGCCAGGGGATTTAGGGCATGCAGGGTTTTCGTGGAAAAGGATTGTTAGACACATGTACTTGACCCAAGAAGGAATTTTTGGAATTGCATTAGGAGTTTCTGCGACTTATATTGTATTATTTGTCCTCTTTGGCGCTTTTCTAGAAGCAAGCGGAATGGCAAAATTTTTTAATGATTTATCGATGGCAGTAGCGGGTAATAGCCCAGGCGGTCCTGCTAAGGTCGCTATCATATTTAGTTGTCTATTAGGGATGATCAGTGGTAGTGCACCTGCTAATGTTGCAACTACAGGTTCATTTACTATCCCTCTTATGAAAAAGATTGGTTATAAACCAGCATTTGCTGGTGCTGTAGAAGCAGTGGCTTCCACAGGAGGACAGATAATGCCCCCAATTATGGGTGCAGTGGCCTTTATTATGGCGGATTTCTTACAGATGCCTTATTGGCAAGTGGCAATAAGCGCTTTAATTCCCGGTGTGCTTTTTTATTTTGCTTGTTTCGTAGCAGTTCATTTGCGTGCAATTAGGAGGGGATTGGTAGGCGTGCCTTCTGATCTATTACCAAAGGTGAAAGATACACTTTTTGCAAGAGGACATTTAGTAATACCTATTATTTTTTTAATCTTTCTTTTAGTTAAGGGATATTCTCCGATGTATGCTGCTTTTTATTCTATTATTAGTATATTGCTTGTTAGCCAACTGAAAAAAGAAACTCGGTTAACTCTAAAAAGCATATATAATTCTTTAGAAAAAGGTGCTTATTCCGCAATAGGGGTTGGGATGGCGTGTGCAGTGGTAGGAATTGTTGTAGGAACCGCATCACTAACTAGTATTGGAATGGTATTTGGTGAAAAGGTGATGAGTCTTGGGCAAGATAATATACTTTTAAGTCTTATTTTGACAATGCTGACTGTGATGGTGCTAGGAATGGGTGTTCCGACAGTAGCTGCATATGTAATTGCCTCATTAATTGCTGCTCCTGGTCTATTAAAGTTAGGCATTGAACCATTAGCGGTTCATATGTTTATATTATATTTTGCAATTTTAGCAACAATTACCCCTCCAGTAGCACTTTCATCCTATACTGCAGCAGCAATTGCTGGTTCAAATCCTAATGAAACTGGTTGGGTAGCCTTCAAACTTGCTATACCTGGATTCATAATTCCGTTTACTTTTGTGTATTCACCAGTACTATTGCTTATCGATGCTTCTGCTTTACAAATTATTGGTGCTCTAATTACAGCTTTCTTGGGTGTATTTATGCTTACTGCTGGTTTAGAAGGATACTTGTTAAGAAATACTACACTTTTCGAACGTATTATAATGATAGCAGGGGCAGTAAGTTTAATTTTCCCAGAATTGTATAGCGATATTTTTGGTCTTCTCTGTAGCATAAGTGTTTATTTAATGCAAAAAAATTTGGCTAGGAGTGTTCATGCATGAAGGCAGCTATTTTAACTAAACCATATCAGATTCAGATACAGGATGTGGAAAAACCTGTAATGCAAGATAGAGATGTTTTAATTCGTGTTGTGTTTACGGGAGTATGTGGTTCTGAATTACATGCATTTCAGGGCACTCATACCTTACGCACGCCACCAGTTATACTTGGACACGAAATTTCAGGAGAAATAGTCAAGATTGGTTCTAATGTTTCAAAATTTGTTTGCGGCGACAGAGTTACAGTTTTCCCGTTACTGGGCTGTGGAGAATGTGCAAACTGTCTTGAAGGTAGCATTAATCTTTGCGACAAGAAAGTGGTATTGGGTACCAAGCAATGGCAGGGATCTTTTGCGGAGTATATTAGTGTTCCTGAACAGGCCGTATATCCTCTATTTGATAAAGTTTCTTTGGAGGCAGGTGCTGTAATCGAGCCATTAGCCGTTGCCGTACACGCAGTTCGCAAAGCAGGTGTAACAGTTGGCGACAAAGTGCTAATCATGGGAGGCGGGACTATTGGTTTATGTATTCTTTTAGTTACCCGCCAGGCTGGAGCATTTATAACTATTGTTACTGATGTAGTGGAATATAATCGCAAAAAAGCGCTAGAATTGGGTGTTACATATTCCATAGATGGTAAAGATGAATATCTAATTCCCAAGTGTATTGAGTTTACTGATGGTAAAGGTTGTGATAAAACATTCATAACTGCATCGGCTTCACATCTTGTTAATCAAGCTATCCAATTGACTAGGAAAAAGGGCACAATTATGGTATTAAGTACTTATGAAGATTCTGTTCCGCTAGATATTCAAAAAGCTCGTTCACGAGAACAGATAGTAACTGGAACAACAATGTATAATCATGAAGATTTCCGAAGAGCTATTGATTTAGTGGCTGCAAATATAATTGATGTATCTCCTTTAATTACAAAAGTTCTAAAACTCTCTGATGCCCAATATTCCTTGGAATTACTACAAGACCGGACTGAGAATTTTATAAAAATATTATTAAGTACTACTTGATTTAGAGAGTAGCATAAAAAAAGATAATACCACTTTCTAAATTTTAGTAAATGTAAACCGATAGGGGTTGGATAATTATTAATGAGGGGAAAATCCTAATTAGTATGGAATTTTATGGTAATCTGAGGGATATGGCTGGGGAAAAGGAAATAAATGTTATGTTGCCAGCTGGGTTTAATGTGATGGATTTGTTAAACTGGTTATCGGAAGCTTATGGTGAAGAATTCAAATCATTTATATTAGATACTAACAATGATTTATGGTCTCATTTTTCCATAGCGGTTAATGATGAACTTATTGACCGCTCTGGATTGGGAATAAAATTAACTAGTGGAGATACAGTAAAGTTTCTATTCCCGGTAGTTGGAGGATAATCAAGGGAGGTATATTTATGAACAGAATTTTAATAGACTACGAGAAATGTACTGGGTGCAGAA
This sequence comes from Peptococcaceae bacterium BICA1-8, assembly GCA_000802045.1. Classification (GTDB taxonomy): domain Bacteria; phylum Bacillota; class Peptococcia; order Peptococcales; family BICA1-8; genus BICA1-8. The sequence goes on along the minus strand of JUEF01000131.1, from coordinate 30,222 downwards.
TTTGTCAAATGGTATGCTCCCAACGTTTTGTAGATGGAGGTTTTAATTCTAGGGCAGCAGCTATTCGAGTAATGGTTAAGGGTATTTTTGAAGCTGATGTACCGGTAACATGTCTTCAGTGTAAGAAGCCACTTTGTAGTGAGGCTTGTCCTACAGGTGCTTTTTACCGAGACGCAGTAACAAATGCTGTAATGATTAATGAAGAAAAATGTATAGGTTGTGGAAAGTGTGCAGAGGCGTGCCCCTTTGGTACTCTTTTTTTACATCCGAGTCGTATAGTACCAATAAAATGTGATCTTTGTAGCGGAAATCCTTTATGTGTACAACATTGTCCTAATGAGGTTTTAAGTCTAAAATCAGAAACTGTAGTGGGTGAAAAAAAAAGGAAGCAATTAAGCGAAAAAATAGCTACAAGGAGGGTAAATAAATGAAAGACGGTTATGCGGGAAGAATTCTTGAGGTGAACCTAACCACTGGGGCAATAACCATTACTGATACACCTCAAGGTTTAAAAGAGAATTTTCTAGGTGGGTGTGGCTTTGGGGCTAAACTATTATATGAAAAAGTTCCTGCTAAAGCTGACCCTTTAGGGCCTGAAAATGCTGTAATTATGGCTACGGGTCCAATAACTGGAACACTTATTCCTTCTTCAGCTATGCTTTCAACAACTACCAAGTCACCTCTCACTAATATAGTTATACGGAGTTTAATAGGTGGTTTTTTTGCAACCGAACTTAAGCAAGCGGGATATGATGCATTGATTATTACGGGAGCAGCAAATAAACCTATATATTTATTTATAGATGACGATGAGGTGCAAATTAAAGATGCCTCTAACTTATGGGGCAAAAATACCTTTGAAACTCAAGAAAAAATTAAAAATGAGCTGGGATATGAAGATTTACAAATTGCTACTATCGGTCAAGCAGGGGAAAATCTTATCCGGTATGCTTGTCTAATTGGTGGTGCGCGCGCATCAGGTAGAGGTGGATTAGGAGCAGTTTTTGGCTCGAAAATGCTAAAAGCTGTTGTTGTGCATGGAACTAAAACTATCCAATTACCTAATACCAATTTAGTATTAGAACACACTATAAAGCTTAGTCAGAAGTTAAAGCAGAACCCGGCCAGTAAGTCTTTTCCCAAGTATGGCAGTACAGCTTCACCTGCTTCCTATAGTAGTATGGGTATTTTTGGTTCATTTAACTGGCAGCGAGAGGTCTTTGAAGATGCTGAATTGATTAGTGGTGAGCATAATACTAAAAGGGGACTAAATATTCGTTCTAAAGCTTGTCACGGATGTTTACTCAGTTCTGGTCATGTTTGGATGTGTGGTAGTGGTATCTTTAAAGGCCAATTAGCGGAAGGTCCGGAATACGAAACGCTGTATTCTATTGGTAGTATGTGCGGTAATAATAACTTTGATTCTATTGTAGCAGCTGAAAAAATGTGTGATGAATATGGTATAGATACTATTACTTTTGGAGCTACGGTTGCGTTAGCAATGGAATGTTTTGAAAAAGGAATATTAACTACCCGGGAAACTGATGGAATAGAATTGAATTTTGGGAATCATCAAGCAATCTTAGATCTTATTCCTAAAATAGTAAGCAGAAGTGGTTTTGGTGATTGGTTGGCTGAAGGTAGTCGGAGGTTAGCTACTCGTCTTGGTTCGGAAGCAGAAAAGTTTGTTAGCGATATTAAAGGACTGGAAATGGCAGGGCACTCAGCGCGAGCTCATAAAGGGCAAGCCCTGGGTTATGCAACTTCTAATCGAGGTGGTTCTCACCAAGATACTCGGGTAACACCAGAACGTTCTGGTAAATTTGACCGAGCAGCGGTAGAAGGAAAAGGCAAGTTAGCTAAAGAGAGTCAAGATATGACTACAATTGGTGATGCTCTTACAGTTTGTCGGCGATCCACTGAGGCTCTTTATGGTTGCTTTTTAAATAATGATGTTGTTGAACTAGTTAATATAGTTACTGGGCAAAACTATTCATTGGAAGACATAACCAAAGTAGCTGAAAGAATATATACTATGGAAAAACTGTTTAATGTCCGGGAAGGTCTTACCAGAAAAGAGGATACTTTACCACCACGTATAATGAACGAACCAATTCCTGATGGAGCTTCTAAAGGAATGTACGTTCCGCAGGATGATCTTAATAGAATGTTGGATGAGTATTATCAGATAAGAGGGTGGGATAAGGAAAGTAGTTATCCTTCAAAAGAAAGTTTGAGAGAATTAGGATTGGAATGTTATTTAAATGATCTATATGAAGATTAAGAATGTATGCATTTCCTTCCTTATAGATTGTGAATTGTTATTAAAGGTGGTGTTTATGTAGGAAAATAATCCTTGAATTTATATTCTCTAAGATGAAATAGTCGCAGAAGAAATAAATATGAAAGCTTAAGAAATTGGTTGTGCTAATAGTATCTTTACTAGATAGTTGAGAAGGAGTAGTATAACCTTTGTCTAATAATAGAAAATAGTTGTTTAATTTTTGGGTTAGCAATTTTATAGTTTGATAACCCAATTTTCACTTTCTGGCAATATTTTAGCAAGCTAATAGTAGTTTTCTGTCTAAATATTCAAACTCACCTACCCCACCAACGTATATATGAAGAATTAGAAATATGTAAATATTCCCAATGCAATTATAGAACTATAATGTGCAATGACGATAAAATTGTTCACTGACTTTCGAAAGTATATTCTTTTACTAATCAGAATAAACTCTACAAAAAAAGAATAACTGGCAACTCTATAAGGTTTTTTTAGACATTTTAGCACCTAAATATGCTGTAATCTCGGTTGGTAAGGGAAATGACTACGGGCATCCCCATAAGGAGATAATACAAAGACTTGAAGAAAAAGGTGGTCAGTATTTTCGCACTGACCTCCAGGGGAATTCTCTTTCCCTGAAAACTTCATTCTAAAAGCCGGTCAGGTAATAAGAATAGCTAGCGGTCTCACAGCTTCTGAAAAGGAAAAGGCAATTGTCTGGACTAATAAGAATGTCTGGAATAATGATGGTGATCCTGGGACTCTATATGATGCTCAAGGTCAGGTTGTATCAAGGTTACCGTAAAAATTGCAAACATTAAAGAATTATGTAACCACGGGCCCCTTCGGGGCACACGGAGGAACACGGTAAAAAAATCTTATGGTATTGTAGATAGTAATAAATACTAATATAATGGCCCTGGTTTTTTAGCTATTAAAGCTTTAAATCCAGGGGTTTTTACTATGTATGTTAAAGTATGGATCAAGAGAAACTGCCCATTATTTTTTTATAAAAAGAGCAGGGCTTTACTAAAATGTATATTTATTGTTTAATAAAAAGATGGGATATTTTAATAAGGGGATAGTTATGTTTAATTTAACTAAAAGAATAATTGCAAACTGCTGCTATAAAGCTACTTCTTATGAAAGGGGTGTACAATATTTTCACGCTGGAGCCATAGAAAGTTTGAAATATGCTCCAGAACAAAATACCGTTCAAGGTTCTGTCAGAGGGATTCGTAATTATATGGTTAGGGCCAAATTCTCAAAAAATGGGAATTTAGAACAAAGCTATTGTACTTGTCCGGATTATGCTAATTATCCTGGTTACCTTTGCAAGCACTTGGTAGCTGTTTTATTATATATTGAAAAAAATAATTTCGACCCCCGGCTCTGGCATACCAAAGAGATTACGGAGAACCTCTTTTCCCATTTTTCCGGTTTAAATGTCCCGTCTGATAAGCAGGAATTAAATCTGGAAATAAACCTTTATTTTTCTACCATACGGGGAAACGGATCTAGTCTCGAGCTTAAGGTGGGTTTAGAAAAATTATATGTTGTCAAAGAAATAAAAAGTTTTTTGGAAGCAGTTTATAATTCTCATGAGCTTCCTTTCGGTAAAAAGTTTACTTTTGACCCAACTGTTCACCAATTTAAAGACCAAGATGCAAAAATCATGGATATGCTTTGGGAAACCTATCAAGTGGAGGAATTGTTACAGAATAATAGTTATGACAGTAGTCATATTCCTTCTGTATTTGATGGCAAAAGTTTTCACCTTTCTAGCCAGCAGCTAAAACGCTTATTGATATTATTTGAGGATAGGCCTCTTTTGTTGTCAGTTAATAGTGATATGCTACAAGAGGTTAATATAATAAAGGGAGATTTGCCTCTCTATTTTAAGCTTTCAAAAAGTGGTGAAAATATCGTTATCGAAGACGTCATTGGTGCCAATTTAATACCCTTAACCAATTGTGGGAGCTATTACTATTATAAAGGAAGGATTTATCAGCCTTCCTTGGAACAACAGGAGTTTATTGGTCCGTACTATAGAAGTGTCAGTGGGCTTGGTGGTGAAAATCTCAACATTTTGCCCGAATATAAAGAAAGATTCATTTCGGAAATTTTACCAAGGTTTAAAAAAGCAGGTGCTGTCCAGCTTAATCCTGCTTTAACAGAAGAAATAGATGAAATTCCCCTTAAGGCTCAGTTTTATTTAGATCTAGAAGAGGATATCTTAGTGGGGGAACTGCATTTCCTATACGGAGAAAGGGATATTAACCCTTTTAGTGCCCAAGTGCCTTATATCAATGGCCGTATTTTATTAAGGGATGTGGAGCAGGAAAAACTGATCATGACTACGTTAGAACGTTCAGAGTTTAAAGTTAGTAATGGAAAAATTTATCTTGATGATGAAGAACAGATTTTTGAGTTTATTTATAGACTCTTACCCCAAATCCAAGAAAATACAGAGATTTACTATGGTGAAAAAATTAAAAGGAAGTCTTTTATCTATTTACCTAAGTTTAAAGGGCGTATTTCCTTAAATCAGGAAAGTGATATGCTTGATTTTTCTTTTCAAATTGAGGGTGTGGAAAAAGACGAGATTTTTAATGTTTTAAAGTCCTACAAGGAAAAGAAGAAGTATTTTCGCTTGAGGAATGGTTCCTTTTTACCTTTGGAAGATAGGGAATTTGCCGAATTAGATAGCTTGATCTCTGCTTTAAATCTCAAAAAAGCAGATCTTCAAAAGGACATCCTAAAATTGCCTAAATACCGGGCAATGTATTTGGACCAGTTATTCCAAGACAAAGAGTTGTCTTTTTTTCAAAAGGATAAGGCATTTAAAAAGCTAACACAAGCAATTAAGGACCCGGAGGAATTGGAATTTTCTATTCCCGAGGGTTTAGAGAAAATCCTTAGAGAATACCAAAAACAAGGTTTTTACTGGCTGAAGTCATTAGCATATTATGGTTTTGGTGGTATATTGGCCGATGATATGGGGCTTGGGAAAACCTTGCAAGCCATTGCTTTTATACTTTCCGAAAAAAAAGAAAAAATCAAACCGGCTTTGATTATTGCGCCTACCTCACTTATTTATAACTGGCAGGCAGAACTGGAGCGCTTTGCACCAGGTTTAAAGATCAAGATTATTGACGGGGCAAAGGGTGAGCGGGAGAAGTTGTTGGAGGACTTGGCTGAGGTAGATTTGGTAGTGACCTCTTACCCCTTATTAAGGAGGGATATTGAGGAATATCAGTCTATGGAGTTTAGTTGTTGTATTTTGGATGAAGCCCAGTATATAAAAAATCCCCAGTCCCAGACGGCGCAGGCTACCAAGCTAATTAGAACGGAAAAGCGTTTTGCTCTAACAGGGACACCCATTGAAAACTCCGTGCTGGAGTTATGGTCAATTTTTGAGTTTCTAATGCCGGGTTATCTCCCTTCATATACCAATTTCCAAAAGAAATATTTAAGTCCTATTGAAAAGGACCAGGACCCAGTAGCAACCCGGGAGTTTTCCCGACTGGTACGGCCTTTTATCTTGAGACGAGTAAAAGGAGATGTTTTGCCGGAGCTGCCTGCTAAGATTGAAAATAAAATGGTTTCCGAATTAACTGATGAACAGAAAAAATGCTATTTGGCATATCACGCTCAGATTCGCAGTGAATTGACGGAGGAAATTAACGACAAGGGCTTTGCAAGGAGTCGGATTAAGGTTTTAGCGGGACTGACCCGTTTAAGACAGATCTGCTGTCATCCTGGAATGTTTATAGAAAATTTTCAGGGTGAGAGTGGTAAGCTTATACAGTTACAGGAAGTATTGAGGGAAGTTATTGATTCCGGGCATCGAGTTTTACTTTTCTCCCAATTTACCAAGATGCTGGCAATAATTCAAAAAATGCTGGGTGAAGAAAAGTATCAGTATTTTTATTTAGATGGCAGTGTTAATTCCAAAGAACGGTTAAAAATGGTTAATGATTTCAATAGCGGTGAAGGGCAAATATTCTTGATATCCCTGAAAGCCGGAGGTACTGGTCTAAATTTGACTGGTGCCGATGTGGTAATTCATTTCGACCCATGGTGGAATCCGGCAGTAGAAGAACAAGCCTCAGACCGAGCCCATCGTATTGGACAAAAAAAGGTCGTTCAGGTGATGAAGTTTGTTTCCAAAGGAACTATTGAGGAGAAGATCTATCAGCTGCAGGAAAAGAAAAAAGAACTTATCGACAAACTTGTAAAACCCGGTGAAGACTTTACTAAGGTCTTAGACCAGGAAGAGCTTTATCAATTATTAGAATTAAGTCATTAGAGAATTTGGGATAGGTGGGGGGTTAACGAATGTTTATTATAGACAGGTTTGAAGGAGATTGGGCTGTAATTGAATATAATGGTAAAACCTTTAACATTCCCCAGGAAATACTGCCATCCACCGCGAAAGAAGGAGACGTAATTAATTTAAGTTTAACGATGGATAAAGAGGCTACTGAAGCAAGGAAGAAAAAAGCGAAAAGCTTGTTTGAAGATATGTTTGAGTAATAGATTAGAAGAGGGTGTCAAAGGGACGGAGCATTTGACACCCTCTTTATGTCAAATGCTCCGTCCCTTTGACATTTGACTTAATTACTTCTAATGATCACAGGTATTTGCTCCCGTTTTTAAAGAATTGTTTAGGTAACTTTCTACAATTTCCCCAGGGTTTACAGCAGATGCTCCTGTGATAACCTTGATTCCTGCTTGGTGGAATAAGTTTTGCGCACTGGCCCCCATGCCACCAGCAATGACTAAATCTGCACCTTGTTCTTTTATCCAGCGGGGTAATACTCCTGGTTCATGGGGTGGTGGTGTTAAGGCACTTTTCCCTGCAATTTTCCTTTCTTTCTCATCTATTTCATAGAATTCAAATACCTCACAATGACCAAAATGCATACATAGCTGATTATTAGCTACTGGTAGGGCAATTTTCATGGATATCTCTCCTAACTTATTAATGTGATTATTTCTTCTTGCATTTTTCTAATGATCTGAGCCGTGTGGCTTTCAGGGTTAAATTCCAAAATACTTAAACCTTGAATTTGTGCTTTGGTAACTGAATTGTCATAGGGAATTACTCCCACAACAGGTATGTTATTTTCTTGACAGTTCTTAATTATGCTAGCAGTCATTTCTTGATTAATGTCCGATTTATTAATACATACTGCAGTTTGGACATTAAAATGTTTATTAAGGGAAAGGACTCGTGTTAAATCATGGATACCTGATAGGGTGGGTTCTGTGATAATCAAAACCAAATTAGCTCCTGAGATCGAGGCTATAACAGGACAGCCGATACCCGGTGGACCATCAACTAAAATTATACTTTTATTCTCTTTTGCAGCTAGTTCTCTAGCTTTGTTTTTTACCAGTGTAACCAGTTTGCCGGAGTTTTCCTCGGCAATCCCCAGTTTAGCGTGAACAAAGGTACCATATTTAGTTTTTGAAATGTACCAGTGACCAGCCAAGTTATCCTGTAAAGAAATTGCCCCGGAAGGACAAAAGTGAAAACAGACACCACATCCTTCACAGGAGATTTTGTCGATTACCATTTCATCACTAATAGCTTCAAACTGACATAACTCAAGACATTTATTACAGTTGATACACTTTGACTTATCAATATTGGCTGTTTTGCCGCTCCAAAATTCATGGTTCTCTATAATTTCAGGATTAAGAACCAGATGAAGATCTGCTGCATCTACATCACAGTCTGCTAATACCTTGTTATCAAAAAGAGCGGCCAATGCAGCTACGACACTTGTTTTACCTGTTCCTCCTTTTCCACTAATTACGACTATCTCCTTTAGCATACCACCAGCTCCTTTATGTTCTTGAGCAAAGTATCAAACTGTATTTGGTAGTGGGGTAAGGTTTTTAAAAATAATCTACCTTGAGAATATGCCTGGGCAATCTCTCTGTCTTCAGGTATCTCTAAAATTATCGGAATTTTTTCCTGCTTACAGTAGTCGTGTACTTTATTATCACCAATAGTGGAGCGATTAATACAAACAGCAAAAGGCAGGTTTAACTCTCGGATTGTTTCTACTGCTAGCTTAAGGTCATTTAGCCCAAAAGGAGTGGGTTCTGTCACTAACAAGACAAAATCACTTCCTCTTACTGCTTGAATCATTGGGCAGGAGGTTCCAGGTGGACAGTCAATAATAACAGTGCCATTATTATCTCCATGCTCTTTAACCTTTCTAATAAGTGGCGGCGACATAGCTTCACCAATCCGCAATACACCCTGGACTATATTTAGGCGATCCTTAATACCTAACTGGACTTCCCCGATTTCGCGAGTTGTTTCCTTGAGAGCAGAGGTGGGGCAAACCATGATGCAGCCTTTACATCCGTGGCAAAGTTCAGGAAAGATTAAGACATTACCCTTAAGGCAAACTAGGGCATTAAATTCACAGATTTCTGCGCACTTTCCGCATCCTGTGCACTTCTCAGCTTCAACTTCAGGTACAGGCATTTGTACCATTTCACTACCATACCATGCTGGGTTAAAAAATATATGGTTATTAGGCTCTTCAACATCACAGTCAACTAGAGTAGTGGCCTGTCCTTGACTGCTGAGATAATAGGCCAGGTTACTGGAAATAGTAGTTTTACCTGTCCCCCCTTTACCACTTGCTATAGCAATTCGCATTTTTTACACCCAATGTCCTTCTACATTATTTGTTTCCGATTTAGTCAATTTACCAGCCTTGAAATTATCTATAGCTTCCTGAATAGTGGTTTGAGGTGTTAAATATATATCTACCCCTGCTGTTTTTAAAACCTGAAAGGCTTTTGGTCCTACATTTCCTGTAATTAATACTTTTACATCTGCATTTACTAGATTTTGGGCTGACTGGATACCTGCACCCTGGGCAGAGCTGAGATTTTGGGTGTTATCAATGCTTTTGTAGGTTTGTTGCTCTAGCTCATAGATTAGGAAGCTAGGCGCTCGGCCAAACCGCATATCCAGAGTACTTTCCAGCGATGAGTCATTAGCACTTATAGCAATCTTCATAAATATACCTCCTATAATTATTCAAGATAGTAATTGACATATGCTCAAAATTACTATAACATAGTATTGGGCATATGTCCACAACATATGCAAATATTTTGATTAAAGGGGGAAAAATAATGCCGGGTTTTAACGGACGTGGTCCTAATGATTCCGGAACAATGACAGGTAAGGGTAGAGGTTACTGTATAAAAGAAGTGGCATCAAGTGAAACATCAGGTCAAACAGATAATGTCTATGGCGGTTATAGTTCAGGAAGAAGGATGAATAGGAGTAATGGTCCAAGAGGACGGGGCTTTAGGTGCTTAGGGCGCCAAAATGTATTTAATGAGCCAACGGAAAACAAAAATGAGACAACGGAAAACAAAGAGGAATAGTTTAGTATGACATTATTTTGGGCTGTTGAATTCTTATGGTTTAACAGCTCTTTTGTTTTGGAAATTAAAAAGAATAAAACTAGGTTAAAAGAGTAAATAATTTTGTACTAAAACATAAATATGAATAAAAGGTTAATGTATGTTTAAATTCTATGAACTTGAAAGAGTTTTTTAACCTAGGAAGAAGGTAAAAAATGAATTTCGTTGAGAGTGCAAAAAAGTCCTCGGTAAAAGGATGTAATTCTAAACAGATTGATTTTGAATTTGTAGTTAATAGTATTTTTGAAGGTGTTTTTACAGTTGATACTGATTTGAATATAACCACTTTTAATAAAGCTGCTGAAAAAATAACAGGGTATGAAAAAGAAGAGGCTATAGGACAAAAATGCTATAAACTTCTTAATAGCTCTCACTGCTGTGGAGATAGCTGTTTTATTAATAAATCTTTTAACAGCGGAGAAAAAGGGTATTCTACTGATGTGGTAATTATCTCAAAACGAGGGGAGTTTATACCTGTCGAAATAACAGTAATGCCTCTTTTTAATACTGAAGATAAGATTATAGGTGCTTTGGAAATTTTTTCGGATCAACGTCACCTACATAAGCTTTATAAGGAACTAGAAGAGCGTTACAGCTTTCAAAAAATAATTGGTAAAAATCATAAGATGCAGGAAATATATGAAATGATTGAAGCTGTAGCACCCTATAAGTCCAGTGTATTAATAATAGGTGAAAGTGGGACTGGAAAAGAGCTTGTTGCTAAAGCCTTACATTATCTAAGTGATAGACGTTATAAGCCTTTTATCAAAGTAAATAGCGCTGCTCTTTCACCAACTCTTTTAGAAAGCGAGCTTTTTGGTCATGAGAAAGGAGCGTTTACAGGTGCTCAGTTTACCCATAAGGGTCGGTTTGAATTAGCGGATAAAGGGACTATTTTTTTAGATGAAATAGGGGAGATCCCCATTTCACTACAGGCAAAGCTATTGCGGGTTTTGCAGGAAGGGGAATTTGAAAGGGTAGGCGGGAAGGATTCCTTAAAAACTGATGTTCGGGTGATTGCAGCCACAAATAGGGATTTAAGTGAGGAAATAAAAACAGGTACCTTTCGACAGGACTTATATTATCGTATTAATGTTTTTCCTATACAATTACCCCCTTTGCGGGAAAGAAAAAGTGATATCCCCTTATTAATGGATCATTTTATTGAAAAATTAAATACATCTTTTCAAAAATCTAAAAAAGGTGTAGCCCGCGATGCTTTGAAATTTTTACTTAATTACGATTACCCAGGAAATGTGCGAGAGTTAGAAAATGCCCTGGAGTTTGCTTTTATAAAAGGAAAGGGTGAATTTATTCACTTTGAAGATTTACCTTACTTTATGGTTTCTAATGCCGTGGAGGGGAGTTTTCTCAGGCTGGAGGATATGGAAAAATACCATATCCAGCAAATCTTAGAAAGATGTTCAGGTAATAAACAACAGGCGGCTAAGCTCTTGGGTATTACTAGAAAAACACTTTATACTAAGCTAGAGAAATATGAGCTGACAGAGTAAGTGGATAATAATTAACCACTAGGTGGATAATTATTATCCACATTATTAAACTAATCGAATAGAAAGAAGAAGGGAAAAAGCTGATTTTAAAGGCTTTTTCCCTTCTTCTTTTTTATGGCATAAACCTTGCAAATTATAAGGATAAAGGCAGGAGGTGGCTTTATGGTTTCTATTACATCAGACGGCTATTTAATAAATCCTGAAAAATGGGATAGAGATATTGCGCAAAAGCTTGCCAGTTATGAAAAAATAACTAATCTATCGGAAAAACATTGGGAAGTAATTATGTTTATTCGTGATTATTTCCAGGATTTCAAGGTAATACCTGCTGTTCAAAAAATCTGTGCTCATACAAATCTTAAAACTATCGAGATATATCTTCTTTTTCCAAATGGCCCTAAAGAAGCGTATCGAGTAGCTGGTATGACGCAGGAAATAGTCACTACTAAAAATGTTTCTATAGGGAGGTGATTTTATGCTAAAATCAACTATTTTTAGAAGGCGTTATTTATCTATGGGTGCTCGATGTATCAAGGACGGGGAAATATGGAAGCAAGTGGTCCAGGACGTGCTAAAAAGGGATAATATCAACCCTATTACCTCTAGACACCATGATGTAATGAACTGTGTAAGAAAGTATTACCTTGAGAAAGAGAGGGCCCCTTCCGTAGTAGAAATTTGTGAATTCACAGGGCTTACATTAAAAGATTTTTTCTCTCTTTTCCAAGACTGGCCCCACACACTTTTTATAACTGATAGCATTGTGAGCCTTGTTTTAGGTATACCAGTCTGGAACGTAGAGATATAAGGAGGAATGGTAATGAGTGCAATATCAATAGGCAATCTGGAGCCGTTGTTTCGTGAAGATATAGCTAAATATTTTACGACTTTAGAAGATAAGCTTGATTTTACTAACTGTTTAACCTGTGGAATTTGTACCGCGGGCTGTCCTTATAGTGATGTTCATGAAAATATGGATCCTCGTAGATTTATTCGTAAATGTCTATTGGGAATGAAAGAAGAAGTTCTAAATGACCCGTTTATCTGGAATTGTACCATGTGCGGCAGATGTACCATGCTCTGTCCCATGGGAGTTGATATAGCTGGTATCGTAAGAACTATTAGAGGGAATTTCGGGTTGAAGGCTCCCGGATTCTTGCAGGATGTAGTAGATAATCAGCTAAGAACGGGAAACCAAATGGAGGTTAGTCAGGAGGATTATTTAGAAACCTTAGAGTGGATGGAAGAAGAGGTTCAGGCAGAGCTAGATGAAACAAGCGTAACAATACCTGTGGATAAAGTGGGAGCAGAATTCCTTTTTCTTTGGGATCCTAGAGAAATTAAATACTATCCTTTGGATGTACAGAGTATCGCAAAAATTATGCATGCTGCCGGTGCCAATTGGACCTCCAGCAGCCAATACTGGGATGCAACCCATTATGGTTTGTTTAGCGGTGATGATCAAGCTTCGACAATTCTAATAAAGCGAATAGCCGAACAGGTAAAAAAATTAAAAGTTAAATATCTGGTAGTCACTGAATGTGGTCATGCAACCAGAGCCCAGAGATGGGGAAGAAAGGTATGGTTAAATCCCGAGGAGGGTGATTATCCCGTATATAACTTTGTACAGCTGCAAGCCAAGTGGATTAAGGAAGGGATCATAAAAATAGATCCAAATAGAAACCCGGAGCCTGTTACGTTTCATGATCCCTGTAATATGGTCCGTAAAGAAGGAATTATCGATGAACCCAGATACTGTGTAAACAAAGCTGTAATGGAATTTAGGGAAATGTGGCCTAATAGGGAATTCAATTACTGCTGTGGCGGCGGGGGAGGCCTGCTTGCAATGGGGGCAGATATCCAGCCCAATCGACTGGCCAAGGGCAAATTAAAGGCTGAACAAATAAAAAAAACAGGAGCAAAAGTAGTTGTCACCCCGTGCCACAATTGTTATGACCAGCTTAATGATATTATCAAGCATTATCAGTTGGATGTGAAATTAAAACACGTCCACCATCTGGTTAGTAATGCGTTAGTTTTTTAAATAAAGTTTCAGGAAGGGTGTGATTATAAATGGAGGTTAATAACCAAAAGGTGGGGGCTGTCGCTGTTGTAGGAGGAGGAATAGCAGGTATTCAGGCTTCATTGGATTTAGCAGAGATGGGATATAAGGTTTACCTGGTGGAAAAATCACCTGCCATTGGTGGTACCATGCCGGCGTTAGATAAAACCTTCCCTACAAATGACTGTTCAATGTGTATACTTTCGCCAAAACTGGTTGAGTGTGGCAGGCACTTAAATATTGAGATCCTGACTAATAGTGAAATTGAAAGTGTAGATGGTTGGGAAGGCAACTTTAAAGTAGAGGTTAAAAAGAAGCCCAGATATATCGACCTCGAAAAATGCACCGGATGTGGTGAATGTGTCGAAGTTTGCCCGGTGGAAATAACAAATAACTTTGAAAAAGGGTTAAATAAGTCGAAGGCAATCTACAAAGAGTATGCTCAAGCCTATCCTAACGCCTTTGCAATTAAGAAAGATGGAATAGCACCATGTAAAGGGGCCTGCCCGGCAGGAGTAAATGCTCAAGGATATGTAGCCTTAACTAAGGTTGGAAAGTTTAAGGAAGCAGCGGAGATAATTTACGAAGACTTATTAATACCAGGCACTTTAGGAAGAATCTGCCCTCATCCTTGTGAGAATGAATGCAGCCGAGCCCAGGCAGAGGGAGCGGTCTCCATTGCAGCTATTAAAAGGTTTCTTGCTGATCGAGAACAAAGGCAGTCTTTAGATATTAAGGAAATAAAAGCCGAGAAAGTAGCTATCATTGGTTCAGGCCCCGCTGGTTTAACCTGTGCCTATGAACTATTAAAGCAAGGATATAATTCAACTGTATTTGAGGCATTACCAGTGGCAGGTGGAATGTTAGCTGTAGGTATTCCCGACTATCGCCTACCCAGAGATGTATTGCAAAAAGAGATAGAATTTTTAAAGTCTCAGGGAGTTGAGATCCAGCTAAACACAAGATTTGGCACCGATATAACCTTGGAAAGCTTAAAGCAGAATGGTTATCAGGCGGTATTTTTGGCAACTGGAGCCCATAATAATCGAAGGCTCGGTATTCCTGGAGAAGATGTCCAACAGGTTTTATCTGGAGTGGAGTTTTTAAGAAAGGTTAACTTGGGGGAAGAAGTTCAATTAGGTCCTAAGGTAGCAGTTATTGGTGGTGGTGATGTGGCTATGGATGCAGCCCGATGTGCCCTCCGTTTAGGTGCAGAAAAGGTAACTGTTTACTACCGGCGTTCGAGGCAGGAAATGCCTGCCAGAATGGACGAAATCGAAGCTGCAGAGGCAGAGGGCATTAATTTCAAGTATTTAGTAACACCTAAGAAAATAATTGAAGAGAACGGGCAACTAGTTGGTATGGAATGTATGACAATGGAGCTGGGAGAGCCCGACGAGAGTGGTCGCAGAAGGCCTGTAGCTAAAGCTAATTCTGAATTTATTGAAAAGGTGGATAATATTATTACTGCTGTCGGTCAGAAACCGTCAATTGAGGCTTTCCCTAATGATATTAGAATAAATAAATGGGATAGTATTGAGTGTGATGATATGACACTTGTAACCTCCAAACCAGGAGTATTTGCCGGTGGCGAGGTAAGAACCGGCCCGGGTATAGCCATTGAAGCTGTTCACGAAGGAAAAGAAGGGGCCCAGTCCATTATCAGATTTTTGTCCGGTCTAGATTTGGGCGAAGGTAGAGATAGGAAGCCCAAGATTACCGAGAAACCGAAAATTAATAAAGATATGACTTCTGTGGCCAGGGCAGCTATTCGAGAATTAAATGTTAATGAGAGAATAACCAATTTCCAGGAGGTAGCCCTAGGTTTAACGGAAGAAGAAGCTCAAGAAGAAGCTGGACGCTGTTTAGATTGTGGACCTTGCTCTGAATGTATGCAGTGTGTAAAGGTTTGTAAGGCGGAGTGTATAGATCACTTTCAAAATGAAGAAAAGGTATTATTAGAGGTTGGTGCCATACTTTTAGCTCCTGGGTTTAGTGAGTTTCCAGCGGAAAAATTAGTTGAATACGGCTATGGTAAGTATCCCAATGTCTTAACCAGTAATCAGTTTGAGCGAGTACTGAGTGCTTCGGGGCCTTTTGGCGGACACTTGGTAAGACCGGCTGATAAAAAAGAACCAAAGCGGATTGCCTGGATTCAGTGTGCTGGGTCTAGAAATGAGCGGGAGAATAAGGGATATTGCTCTAGTGTTTGTTGTATGTATGCTATCAAAGAAGCGGTCATTGCCAAGGAACATGCCCCATATCCCCTGGAAGCTACCATTTTCTATATGGATATGCGTAGCCATGGTAAGGATTTTGAAAAGTATTATGAGAGGGCAAAAAAACAAGGTGTTAAATTCGTTCGTTCCCGCATTTATAACACCTCAGAAAAAGAAAATGGAAATTTAATTATTCGTTATGCTTTAGAAGATGGGACTCTAAAAACCGAAGAGTTTGACCTGGTTATACTTTCCACAGGCTTGTGTCCTCCGCAAAATGCTGACGAAATTGTTAAATGTATGGGTATTACAGGAAATAAATTCGGCTTTGCTCAAACTGAAATAATGTTGCCCATCCAGACTACCCGCAAGGGTATTCTAGCAGCCGGTGCATTTAGCGGACCTAAAGATATTCCAGAAACAGTAACCCAGGCCAGTGCTTGCGCTATTGAAGCAGTAAAAGCTCTAGTAGATGCTAAAAACAGCTTAATTACAGAAAAAACTTACCCTAGGGAATTAGATGTTCGGGGTCGTAAACCTCGTATTGGAGTATTTATTTGCCACTGTGGTATCAATATTTCTAGTGTAGTAAATATCCAACAGGTTGTAGAACATGCTCGCGCTCTAGAAAATGTGGTCTACGTAGGAGACAATATGTACACCTGTTCTCAGGACACCCAAATTCGCTTGAAAGAACTTATTAAAGAACACCAGCTAAATAGGGTTGTTGTAGCATCATGTAGTCCTAGAACCCATGAGCCACTCTTTAGGGAGACATTACAGGAGGCTGGACTTAATCCTTTCCTTTTTGAAATGGCAAATATTAGGGATCAGTGTTCATGGGTGCATATGCAAATGCCAGAAGCGGCCACCTATAAAGCTAAGGATTTAGTCAGAATGGCAGTAGCAAAAGCCAGAAATTTAGAGCCAATCGAAGCCAGCTTCGTTCCTGTAACCAGAAAAGCCCTGGTTATTGGCGGTGGAGTAAGCGGTATGACTGCAGCTCTAAGCATTGCTTCCCAGGGGTATCCGGTCTATCTGGTTGAGAAGGAAAAAAATATGGGGGGTATTGCTAATAGATTAGGTTTTAATCATGAAGGAGAGCCTATCCACAATTATCTGGAAAATCTAAAAAATGAAATAGGCAGTAATCCGTTGGTTTCAGTAATTTTAAACGAAGAAGTAATAAATATTACAGGCTTTATCGGTAACTTTACTAGTACCTTAAAAGGTGGTAAAAAACTTGAGCATGGAGTCATAGTAATAGCCACAGGTGCTCAAGAATATAAGCCTCAGGAATATCTGTATGGAAAAAATCAGGAAGTTAAAACCTATTTGGAAATTGAAGAAACTGTTAAAGATAATCCTACTATTTTTCAAGATTATAAAAATATGGTATTTATCAATTGTGTTGGTTCGAGAAACAGTGAGCATCCTTATTGCAGTAAAGTATGCTGTAATCAATCGGTGCAGCTGGCACTAAAAGCCAAAGAGATAAATCCCCAACTAAATGTATTTATACTGTATCGTGATATGCGTACCTACGGTTATTTTGAGGAGGATTACTTAAAAGCCCGGAGAAAAGGTGTTATCTTTATTCGCTATGATACTTTAGGGGAACCGGAAGTATATGAGACTGAACAGGGATTAATGGTAAAGGTGAAGGATCCTGTGCTGCAGGAAGATTTGATAATTTCTGCCGATTTAATTGGTCTGGCAGCGGCCACAATCGCTAATCAAGGAAATGCAGAATTGGCAAAAGCCCTCAAAGTTCCTTTGAATGAAGATGGTTTCTTTTTAGAAGCCCATATGAAGCTGAGGCCGGTAGATTTTAGTACTGATGGAGTTTTTCTTTGTGGGTTGGCCCATAGTCCCAAGCCATTGACTGAGTCTATTATTCAAGGTAAAGCGGCAGCCGGACGGGCTTGTACCATTTTGAATAAAGAAAAGATTATTGCAAGTGGTCAAACTGCTCAGGTTAATACTAGCCTTTGTAGTGGGTGTGGAACCTGTGTTAGTGTCTGTCCTGCCCAGGCAATAGAATTAGACACTAAGACACAAGCAGCCAAAGTGAATAGTGCCTTATGTAAAGGCTGTGGTGCTTGTGCAGCGTCCTGTCGTTCCCATGCCATTGATGTAAGAGGCTTTAAAAGCTCCCAAATAGTAGCTATGCTACAAGAAATAGAAAGAGTGGGGTGAAGAAAGTGGATAAAAAAATAGTTGCTTTTTTGTGTAACTGGTGCAGTTATGCGGGAGCGGATTTGGCAGGGGTCAGCCGCTTCCAGTATCCCCCTCATCTAAGGATTATCAGGGTGCCCTGTTCTGGAAGGGTAGATCCTTTATTTATCTTTACGGCTTTAAAAAGTGCTGATGGGGTACTAGTTTCTGGCTGTCATCCTGGGGATTGTCATTACACCTCTGGTAATTTAGTTGCCAGAAGGAAGTTTGCTTTAGTAAAGGGACTGCTGGAGTTTATAGGGATTGAAGACGGAAGGGTACAGTTTGACTGGATATCAGCGGCTGAGGGCAATAAATTTGCCCAAACCGCGGCCAAAGTCGCCAGTGAAGTTGATAATTTACCCCAATGGGATAGATGGGGGGAGAAATAAATGATTGTATTAGAAAAAATTAAAGAGAAAGCAAAAGAGTTACTAGCAGAAAATAAGGTTGAGGTTGTCCTGGGATTTACTCGGGGTACACTACCGGGAAAGTGCACTCCTTATTTTGCCAGAAAAGTGGATGAAGTAGAAAATTTTGTCTGGGAGGAAGGCTGTAATCATAATCTAGCCAACTATCTAACAAAGCTATCCCAAAAGGCAGCTATAATTGTCAAAGGGTGTGACTCTCGGTCAATTATTAATTTAATAAAGGAAAATCAGATTACTCGGGAGCAGGTTTATATTATCGGGGGAACCTGCCCCAGCACCGGTGAATGCCCCGACTGCCAGCATCAGGAGGCGGTAATTGCTGACTATAAAATCAGTGAGGGAGAAGGGGCTATTGAAGACAGCTTTCAGGATGTATTAGAGTTTGAAAAATTGTCTCCAGAAGCTAGAAAAGAATATTTCTATAAAGAGGCTTCTAAATGTATCCGGTGCTATGCTTGCCGTAACGCCTGCCCGGCTTGTTACTGTAAGGAATGCTTTGTTGAGGAGAACCTACCTAGCTGGGTGGGTAAAACTACCGGTATAGGAGATAATATAATTTTTCATTTAACCCGCGCGATGCATGTTGCTGGCAGATGTATCGATTGTGGTGCATGTGTTCGAGCCTGTCCCATGGGTGTTAATCTTTCCCTTCTAAATAGAAAGATGCTTAAAGATGTACAGGAAATGTTTAAGAATGTTTCGGGGTTGAGCTTAGATACAGAGCTTGCTTTAAATGAATACAAACAGGATGATTCCCAGAAATTTCTAATAGGAGGTGAATAGGGTGGCGAAATATCTTTTGACAAAAAAGGATTTACTCATTTGGTTAAAAAAACTACAGCAGGAATATGAAGTATTAGCACCTGTAAAAGAAAAAAAGGTTTACAATTTTGGTCATTGGGATGGGAAATCTTTGCCTGATAAATCATATCAAAATACTCTAAAACCTCCCAAAGATCTCTTCTTTCCTCAGCATGAGATACTCTTAAAATATAAAAAGGTAAAAGGGCAAAGGCCAATTATTAAAGCAGCGGATCTGCCGGAAGAAAAAAGAGTAATTTTTGGCATAAGACCTTGTGATGCCAAAAGCTTAAGCTTACTTGATAAGGTATTTTTGGGTGAAGAGTATCAGGACCCATTCTACCAAGCCCGCCGTCTAAATACCTTAATTATCTCCTTAGTATGTCGGGAACCGAAAGAAAGCTGTTTTTGCACCCAGCCTTTTTCTGTCGAGGGTTCAGATATAGTGCTTTTTGAGTTAAACGACAAATATCTAGTAGAGCCAATCTCAGAAAAGGGAAAGAATTGTTTTCCAAGTGCTTCTTACTGTGAAGCTGATTTTCATATAATTGATAAAATTAAGGAGATCAAAATTAATACTTATGAAGAGATTGCAAGTGCAGATTTAACTGAGAAACTGGATTTAATATTTGATAGTCCTATCTGGAAAGAGCTGCAGGAAAAATGCATTAACTGTGGAGTGTGCAGCTTTTTATGTCCTACCTGCCACTGTTTTGATATTACTGATAATCAACAAGGTAGTAAGGTGCGAAACTGGGATTCCTGTATGTTCTCAGGCTTTACTAAACAGGCTTCAGGTCATAACCCACGTCCTTCAGGTACTGAACGTTTAAGGCAGAGGGTCATGCATAAATTCAAATACTTTCCTGATAAATATGGAGTTGTAGCCTGTGTCGGCTGTGGCCGTTGTGTGGAAAAATGTCCTGTGAATTTGGATATCAGACAGGTTCTCTTGCAAATAAAAAACGGCGGGGAAAAATTAGAATGTAGAATGTAGAATGTAGAATTTAAAGATTAAAAAATAAACAAAATTAAATGTGGTTAGAGTATAGTGAAAGGAGTGATGTTAGGTGCAAAATCTTTATCTCCCTTATCAGATGAGGATTGAGAAGATAGTAGAGGAAAGCCCGGAAAAGGACTTGAAGACCTTTGAATTAAGCTTTTTAGACTCTCAAGATGCTGTAGATTGTAAATATTTACCCGGGCAGTTTGCGGAAGTTAGTATATTAGGTATAGGGGAAGCCCCTTTTGGCATAGCTTCCGCTCCTTGTGAAACTGGTCTTGTTCGATTTTCCGTAAAGAAAGCAGGGCTTTTTACTGAAAATCTGCATCAGGCTGAGGTTGGTGACATCATAGGTTTAAGAGGACCTCTCGGTAACAGCTGGCCCCTAGAAAAATTAAAAGGAAAGGATATAGTCATTATCGGCGGGGGATTTGCTTTTACAACATTACGTTCAATGATTAGGTTTATTATTGAACCGAAAAATAGAAAAGATTTTGGTCAAGTTGATATTGTCTATGGAAATAGAAATCCAGGGCAGATGCTGTATAAAGAAGAGTTAGAGGAATGGTTAACCAGAAAAGACCTAAACTTACATCTTACCATTGATAAGCCTGCTGAAGGCTGGCAGAATTATGTGGGTTTTGTACCCCAGATTACTGAGCAGGTTATTAAACCATCACACAATGCAGTTTCTCTGGTATGTGGACCTCCAATAATGATTAAATATACTTTACCTGTATTGGAAAAATTAGGGTTAAATCCTGAACGTATTTACACATCCTTGGAAATGAAAATGAAGTGCGGGATAGGCATGTGTGGTAGGTGTAATATAGGTAGTAAATATGTTTGTAAAGATGGGCCTGTATTTAGTGTAGCGGAACTAGAGAAATTACCTTCTGAATATTGACTTGTGAAAATTCATAATAAAAAATAGGCTGTGGACCAAATATAAGTCCAACAGCCTTTTTTATTTCCCATTATTCAACTACAGTTACCATAACATGACCATCCTTTTTAAAGGATTTTAATATATAATCATATATTGCCCTGTGTAGAGCTCCTGCACCTAAATTTGAACAGTGGGCTTTTTCTTCAGGCAGCCCGCCTAAATAATCGATAATTGTATCATCAACAATTTCATATGCTTCATCGATTGTTTTACCCATGGATATTTCGGTCATAGCACTACCACAGGCTATTGCTGCTGGGCAGCCGACTATTTGAAATTTAATATCAGTAATGCAGTCATTAGTTACCTTAATAAAGACCTTAATAAAATCTCCACAATCAGGATCACCTAAGGTCCCAATACCATCCGCATCTTCAATAATTCCAATATTACGGGGGTTAATAAAATGCTCCATAATAATATCAGAATACATTGACAAGCCTCCTCATCAAATTTCCTTTATCTGCTCAATTAATAATTGAATATGAAGATTATCAACGGGGTAATCTTCAATCATACCCTTATCACCCTTAAGACTTAAGGAAGCCTCCAAAGGCAATACCCCTAAGATTGGGATATTAAACTCTTTGGCCATTTCTTTTGTCTTGCCTTCACCAAAGGGATAAAGCTTTTCTTTACAGCCGGGACACTCAATAAAGCTCATATTTTCTACTAGACCTAAAATAGGAATGTTCATTTTTTTAGTCATATTTATGGCTTTTCTTACAACCATGTTGGCTAAATCCTGAGGTGATGTTACCACTACAACACCATCTAATGGTAGACTCTGTAGTACAGTCAGGGGTGCATCTCCTGTTCCTGGTGGTAGATCAACTAAAAGAAAATCTAGATCTCCCCAGATAACATCCTCCCAAAACTGTTTTATAACTCCTGAAATAATAGGACCCCGCCAGATTACTGGCTCATCCTCATGGGGCAGTAATAGATTGATAGACATAATCTCAATACCGCTTTTGCTTTTTACTGGCAGAAAACCCAATTCAGAACCCTGTGGCATTCCTTTTAAGCCGAAAAGCTTGGGTATACTCGGTCCCGTGATATCAGCATCAAGAATGCCTACCTTAAATCCTTTTTGCTTCAATGAAGATGCTAAAAGGGCAGTTACCGTTGATTTACCAACACCGCCTTTACCGCTCATTACAGCAATTACATGCTTCACATTGTTGTTAATCGAGTCAGTATTTTCTTTTGTGGCACAAGTGCAGTCCTCACTAGAGCATTTGTCATCAGTACAGTTACAGTTACCAGAACAACTATTTGACATAACGCAACACCTCTTAAGTTTTTATATAAATTTTACCAACATCATTATAGACCCATAATGAGCATATGTCAATAAAGGTGATTAGTGTCAAAGGGACGGAGCATTTGACATTAGTTTATGTCAAATGCTCCGTCCCTTTGACAGTCTAAAAGTCAAATCCTCGGGCAAATACTTGTAGACAGGCATCAACAACATCTTTATCATAAAGAATTCCCCTTTTTAATTTTAGCTCTTCAAAAGCTTTTTCTTTACCAAGTGCATGTCTATAGGGACGGTGGGAGCTCATCGCTTCTACTACGTCAGCTACACTTAGAATGTTTGCTTCTAATATAATTTCATCATTTTTCAAACCATATGGATACCCGGAACCGTCAATTCTTTCATGATGCTGCAAGATAATTTTGCTTACAGGCCCAGGAAATTCTATTTCTTTAATAATTTCGTAGCCTATTAAAGGATGTTCTTTTATAATATTAAATTCATGGGAACTTATTTTCCCTGGTTTGCTTAGTATTTCTATGGGTACTGCAATTTTCCCAATATCATGAATAAGGCTAGCAATATGAACATTTTTGATTTGTTCTGGACTTAGTTCCATTTCTTTGGAAATTTCCTCCGCTAGCCTGGTTACCCGTTGTTGATGGCCGGCAGTATAAGGGTCTCTTTTATCCATTGTAATAGTTATGGCTTTTATTACTGACTCTGTGGTTCTTTGTAATTGAACAAGGCTTTTTTCCATCTTTTGTTCTGCTTCAATCCGATCTGTAATATCTCTAGTCATATGGAAAAATATTGTTTTATTATCCAGAGTTTTAATTTCTGTAGGATAAATTGCAGACGATAACCATCGGCCATAACGTGTATCATAATATTCCCGCTCAACACCCATATCTTTCTCTACCGCTTCCTCTAAAGGACATTCGGGGATGGCACACTCTGAATCATGAATAATTTTAGGACAAAACCCGCCAATCAGAGTCTCGGGTGCAATTCCTAAAGTATTTTGCACAGCTTTATTGGCAAGTAATATTCTGTGGTCTTTGTCTATTAAAATAACATAAAAAGGTAAAGAATCTATGATTTTTTGAATTGTTGATTCTATATCTTGATCTACAATTGCAGGATGATTACTTTTTGCCATAAAAACCTCCTGAAAAAAATTATTTACAATTCCTATTTTTCAAAATTCGACAATTTCTGATTAATCCCTCTTGAAACAGGTAAAATTTTCTTATACTAAGCATTTATTTAAATAAGCTTTGTTTCTTAAAAAACGAACTTATAAAATAAAAAAAACTTCTTGAATTAGGTTGATGTTCTATAGTAAAATACAGTATGTTTATTATTAAAAACATAAACACAGTGAAGGGGAACAAGTACTTTAAAGCTAATTTTCAGAGAGTTGGTGGCAGGTGTAAACCAACATTAGTTTTAAAAGGAATTCCGCCCTGGAGTGGGGTATGATGAATACCACCGGTTAGCATGGCTGTTATCGTGCTCTAAGAGGGCTATTAATTTTTATTAGTCAATTTGGGTGGCAACGCGGGCTTTAAGCTCGTCCCTGTAGATAAAACTACAGGGACGAGCTTTTTTATTTATAGAGAAATAGGAGGAAAAAGTGACGAAACTAATCTTTGGAGGTGGAGTGATTTGGTAGTTAACAACATTGTGGCCCCGGAAGATAATAAAGAACTGCAGGTAATAATTCGCAAAGCTATTAGTGATAAAGAGAAACTTCTGTTGAAGGAAAATCTGGAGTTAAATGCACCAGTATTAGATGAAAAAACAGTAGTTTTAGATCTGGTTAATCTAAATAAAATAATTGAATTAGATAAGGATAACTTCACTGTAACAGTTGAAGGTGGTATTAATTTTCTAGAGCTTCAAACACTGCTAGCCGAAAAGGGCTTTTACTTCCCCATGGATACGTATGCCAGCGGGCATGCTAGCCTCTCTTACAATGTGCTTCATGCACTTCCTTCTTATTCTTTAGGTGAGTATGGTAATTACCGCGAATATGTTCTTGGTATTGAGGCAGTTTTATTTAATGGAGACCTTATTAATATTGGTGGAAAAAACATCAAGAACGTTTCAGGTTTAGATATTATTGGTTTAATGATTGGTTCGCAAGAATCCTTTGGAATTATTAATAATTTTACCTTGCGTTTACTTCCTTTGCCGGAGGAAAAGCAGGTTGTTATCTGCAATTTTAAAGATATTAAAACTGCCCAAGAGGCTGCTTTACAGTTAACTAATAAGGGAATTAGCCCTGCGAAATTACTGGTTGTTAATACATCTGGGGCTCAATTATTAGAAAATACAAAGATAACAAAATCCCCACTTCTTATTGTCGAGCTCGAAGGCTTTAAAGCATCTATGCAGCGGAGAGTTGATATGTTGCAAGAAATTGTTATGCCATATGGTGCCCCATGTTTAATTATGACAGATAATACTGAGATCAAAGAAGTATGGAATAAATTTAGAGAAAACCAGTATCAGCTACTCTCTAAAACTGCTGATTTAATCTCTTTTAGCGGATTTTATACCAAACTGCCGGAAATGTTAACAGAATTAGATCGGGAACTAGTAAAGCACTGCCCAGCTTTTACCATAATAATAAATAGCCTTATCGGTAGTGGTATGATAATACCATTAGGGAAGGTCGGAAGTGATTGGCATGAAGAGACCAGTAAAATTATGGATGAATATCAAGGAAAGAGCTTAGATAAAAAAAGCTTTAAAGAACCTGGAATGGGCATTGTTCAAGCAAGACTAAAAGCAGCCTTTGACCCAGCAAATATTTCCTTTTTTGGGGGTGAAAAAGTATGAATAGTAAACAGATAAATTACCTAAAAACCATTGTTGACCCCAAAAATATCTGTACTACAAAAGAAGAACTATTAGTATATGAATATGATGCTACCCTTTTAAAAGGTGCTCCGGAAGTAATTGTTTTTCCGGAAACAACCGAACAGGTATCCCGTATCCTAACCTATGCTTTTCAAGAGAATATACCCGTCACTACCAGAGGCGCAGGAACTAATTTAAGCGGTGGTACAATACCTGATCAAGGCGGTATAGCATTTGTATTGACAAAAATGAATAAGGTCCTGGAAATAGACTTTGAAAATAGGGTTGTAGTTGTTGAACCGGGAACAATCAATCAAGAGCTGCAGGATATGCTTACCCCCCACGGCTACTACTATCCACCGGACCCAGCTAGTATGAAGGCTTGTACCATTGGCGGCAATGTCGGAGAGTGCTCAGGTGGGCCCCGCTGTTTAAAATATGGTGTCACTAGAGATTATATTTTAGGGATGGAAATGGTTTTAAGTACCGGAGAAGTTGTAGTAATTGGCTCTAAGCAGCAGGTTAATCCTGATCCTTTAGATATAGTAAAGTTCATGGTGGGATCAGAAGGTACTCTAGGTGTTTTCACCAAACTGTTTTTGAAAATCAAGAAGGTTTCTGAAGCTAAGAAAACCATGCTTTGTACCTTTGATAGTGTTAAGGATGCCAGTAGGACAGTAGCTAATATTGTCCGTGAAGGGATAGTACCCACTACCTTAGAGTTGATGGATAACCTCTTAATTAATTGTGCCGAGGATTTTATTGGCTTGGGTTTAGATAGAACTGCAGATGCACTGTTATTGATTGAAGTGGACGGTTTGAAAGAGGAGTTGGACGGCCAGGTTGAGGTTATTAAAAAAGTATGTGAGAAAAATAATGTTAAAGGCTTTAAAATCGCACAGTCGGCAAAGGAAGTTGACCAGCTCTGGACCGCACGCAGAACAGTCATTGGTGCTGTAGCTAGAAAACGCCCTTCTTATTCAATGCAGGATGTTACAGTACCCCGTAACAAATTACCTGATATTGTTGAGGAAATAGTTAATATCTCAGAAAAATATAATTTGCCCATTGGTGTTTTAGCCCATGCTGGTGACGGCAACCTTCATCCTTTAGTGTTGTTTGATGAGCGGAATAAGGAAGAAGTAGAAAAAGTACATGAGGCCGAATTCCTTATTTGCAAAAAGGCTCTTAGCTTGGGAGGCACATTAAGTGGTGAACATGGAATTGGTCTCTTGAAAAAGCCATTTTTAGATCAGGAGTTTGCTCCTGAAGTACTAAATTTGAAAAGAAAAATAATGCTGGCCTTTGACTCCAAAAATATCCTCAATCCAGACAAAATACTGGAGGTGGGGAAGTAATGAGTATTTTAAAAGAAGGAAAAAACTACGAACTATTAAACACCTGTAATAAATGTGGCTTCTGTGTGCAGGGCTGTAGTGTATATAAAGAACATTTTAACGAAGCATATGGTACGAGAGGAAGAATTAGGTTAATCAAGGCGGTAGCCAATGGTGAATTAGAAAGAACGCCTCTTTATGAAAAAATAATAAACAGCTGCCTGATGTGTGAAGAGTGCTCTAAAAACTGTCCCAGCGGAGTGCAGGGTCATCTCTTAGTGCAAATGGCTCGGGAAGACTTAGCTCGGGAAAAGGGATTACCCTTTGCCAAGAAGTTTCCTTTGGAGAAGGTGCTGCCTAATAATAACTTAAGGAAGCTATCCTTTCATTCTTTCAGGTTGGGTAAAAATATTATTCCGCAAACAATCAAAGGGATTAATATTAAATCTTTAAGTATTGAGAAGGTAGATTTTCTCTCTAGTTATAAGCCTATTCATAAACCAGAAAACCCAAAATTAAAGGTTGGTTTTTTTGTGGGATGTATGATGAACCATACTATGGCTCAAGTAGCCAATTCTATTGTCAGGGTATTGACTAAAGAAGGCTGTGAAGTAGTAGTTCCTAAAGAACAGCGCTGCTGTGGTACACCTGCATATGTGTATGGTCAATCCAAGGTAACCCGAGAATCAGCATTCCAAAATCTAGAGGTATTTAAAGATGTTGATGTGATTGTGACAGGCTGTGCCTCATGCGGCAATATGTTGAAAAGTTATGGGAAAGTATTTCCTGAAGATAGTAAGGAAAAAGAATTAGTAGAGGCATTTTCCAAAAAGGTTAGAGATATTACTCAATTTTTAGTGGATGATCTAAAAATAGACCTTGATAATAAACAAAGCTCCTTAAAGGGAAAAGTAACCTACCATGACCCCTGCCATTTAGTCCGGGGACAGAACATTACTGAGCAGCCTAGAAAAATACTGCAGGATCTTAAGGGTGATGATTACGTGGAAATGCCTGGTGCCAGTAAATGCTGTGGAGCTAGCGGCATGTTCCAGTATTTTTATCCAGAGGAAGCAACGGCAATTAGTAACAAAAAGGTGGAGAATATTAAAAAAACCAAAGCTGATTATGTTGTTACCAACTGCCCTGCTTGCTATCAGCGCATAAAAGGAAGCCTGGAAATTAATAGAATGCCTCAAAAGGTAATGCATATAATTGAGCTTTTAGATAGCAAATAAATACTACTAAAATGGGTGAGGAAAATTCCAATATGAATATTTTATATCAACCAAATGAAAAACCCCCTTTTTCCAAGACAGTTTTATATTCTTTACAATGGATAGCATTTAACCTAGTTAATGTTGCAGTTGTTCCGGTTGTTGTGGGTACTGCACTTGGCTTAAGTCAACTTGAAATAGGTGAGCTTGCACAACGCACCATGGTTTTTGCATCTCTAGCTTCCATTTTTCAAGTTTATTTTGGACATCGATTACCAATAATAGAGGGTCCTGCAGGAATGTGGTGGGGGATATTTATATCTTTAGCAGCTATTGCACCTAGTATGGGCAAGGAATTAGCCGTGTTAAGAACTGACCTAGAACTGGGGGTCATTATTGCGGGAATTACTTTAGTTGCGTTAGGTTTGAGTGGTCTCATTGGTAAACTCTTGAAGTTTTTTACTCCTGCCGTTACAGGTACAGTATTAGTGCTGCTTACATTACAGCTTTCGGGCTCTTTTATTAAGGGTATGGTTGGAATTAGTGCTGAAGGTGATAAAATAAGTTTGATTAGCCTTTTTGTTTCAACCGTTGTTATAGTTATTGTTATTTTCCTAAATTTAAAAGGGAAGGGCTTAATAAAAACACTGGCAATATTATTAGGTGCTAGTATAGGTTGGTTATTAGCTCTGTTTTTAGGTATAGCACCAAACATATATAGTAAAAGTATGGAAATACCTATATTTCAATTACCAAGATTATTTGCTTGGGGAACACCCACTTTTGATGCGGGGATTATTTTTATTTCAATTCTTACGGGACTTCTAGTTTTATCAAACTTAGTAGCTAGCATACTTGCTATGGAAAGGACATTAGGAATTAAAATGTCTGAAGGCTCATATGATAGAGGTGTTATCTTTACAGGGTTAGCGGATATTTTAGCTGGTTCAGGTTCAATTGTCGGAGTAGTCCCATATTCAGCAAGTGCTGGACTAGTAGCCCTTACTGGGGTAGGCTCCAGAGCTCCATTTTTACTTTATGCTGGGATTATGATGTTATTAGGATTATTTCCGCCCATTGGTGCTTTCCTTAGCTCGATTCCTAAACCTGTTGGCTATTCTGTTCTATTGGTTTCCTTTTGTCAAATGCTAGGCTTCGGTTTGAAGGATTATCTCAATATGAAGTTAGATAGAAGGGATTTTTTTGTTATAGGTTTACCTATAATTATAGGTACCGGTATTTTGAGTCTTCCTGCAGCAGCTTTTAGAGAGCTGCCTACATTTTTACAATATATTTTAGGAAATGGTTTTGTAACAGGGATGCTTTTATGCATTCTTTTAGAACATCTTTTGATACCTAAAATAGAGGAATGACAAAAATAGAAACATCTGTTGTATAAAAACCATTATACAATCAGATAAACAGAAGAGCTGGCTCCTGTGAGAGCCAGCTCTTTAGCTTGTTAAGCTTCTACTTCATAATTATTTAATACCTCAATTTTTACTTCACCTAATCCATGGGATCTGAGTCCGATTTCTTCGGCTGCACCCTTGGATAAATCCAATATCCTGCCGGCTATATGGGGACCGCGGTCATTAACCTTTACTATTGTACTTTCATTTGTTTCTATAAATGTAACCCGTAAGTATGTATGAAAAGGTAATGTTCTATGGGCTGCGGTTAAACCATTTTCATCAAATATCTCCCCGCTAGTAGTTTCTCTTCCGTGAAATTTACCTCCATACCAAGATGCAACTCCTGAAAAAGTCTCTACAACTTCATATTCAGGGGCTTCGGGTAAATTTTTAAAGATTGTAGCTGAATCAGGTATTTTAAAGCCATGTAAAGAATTATTTTCCGAGTCCCAGGAAAAATCAAAATTCAAGGTTTCTTTCAAAAAATTCATAGGTATATATGTATGAGAGTTAATAATCTTTATTGGTATTACTAAGTTTTCAGAGAGATTTATATATGAGTCTGCAAGATTCATATCGAGAAGATATTCTTTGTTGTCAGCTAAAATCGTAGTGCTGCTTTCTTTTTGATTCCAAGCAATCTGAGCCCCAAAAATGCTTAAAAATGACCGCATCGGAAAAAATACTTCTTGATCTTCTAGGACAGCCGGTTGCATAAACCTAAAAACCTGCTCGTCAATTATTACTCTAAAATTATCTACATCTAAATTGTCTACATCCAGATTATTTGCAAATACAGCTTGTGGTGCTAAAAGAACTAAAAAAAGTAGAATAAACAAAGTTGTTCTTAAAAATCTGATAATTATCCCTCCTTTTGTGGTTCTATAATACTTCATTTTCAGTTAATTTGTAAAGGAACTTTACATCAGTGTAAGTTTTTACCAATTAAATTAATGATTCCCCTGCTGAAAGCAGTACAATTAATTCCCACCACTTCAATAGATGGTAAATTAAGGAATATTGTTCTTTTAAAATTTCATCTGGCTGTATAAATGATTTAATAATTGGGTTTGCACCTGATATTATTCACTCTTTTCAGCCCTTTCTTCGTTAAATAGTGACAGGTATCCCTTGGTTGGATTTAAGCAATTTTTTTAATTTCTCT
>JUEF01000130.1 GCA_000802045.1 Peptococcaceae bacterium BICA1-8 | reverse complement strand
TCTGATGACAACGTGGCCAGATTTGTCAGCAAATATGGAGATTCTGCAAAAGCTGAGTGCTCAGAAGTCCCTGATTGTGTTCACCCACACTTGGTCAGAAAAACGCGTGCCATGCTTCTGTATCAGGCAGGAATGCCACTAGAATTGCTAGCTCAGTTTCTGGGTCATAACGATCCGATGACAACATTGATCTATGCTCGCGCAGATAACGAGATGAAGCGCAAAGCCATTGAGAGTGCATCAGCTGTAACCGGCTCAGTTAGTCCGGAAGTTGAAGAAGCTACATGGGACGGCAACGAAGAAATGGTCAAGCGTCTGCTTGGATTGGGCTAAAGCAATATCCCGATATATTGCTGGGGGCGTAATGAGTTGTCTTGCGTTCCCAACATGGTTCTTAAAATAATCGGAATACATCAAAAAACGGAATATGCCCTATCCTGTTATTAGGAAAGATATGTATATTATCAGCTTTGTGTGGAAACTTTATCCATATAGAGTTGATAATAATTCATCGACAATATTCAACATTATATTTCTAAATTAATTTTGACCTAATTATTGCCATTGAGAGAGAAATACACAAAATAATTTACACCGCCCTATTTTCTTCTGGTGCCACTTTACATGGTTCCAGTCAAGAATATTGCAGCAAATTATTTTTAACAAATCCGCTAATCGGTTAATCCCGCATTTTAATCTTGTTTTTCGCAATTTGTTTTAAGCTGTAAATTTAATATTTTTACAATTTGTCTTATTATGATTATTATATTGTTTAATGTAAATTCGGGGCGTAGCAAGCAGTTTTATGCAATGGTTTGAGACCATTACGTTTAGCTTGAGACTCTTATAATAGGTGCTTCTTGGGATTGTAGGACGAGACACATTGCTGATACAGAGTATTTGTGTGTTTATTTTTAATCACATTTACTTTCGTCCTAAGATCAGCGCTACTTGCTTTAAAATATCATTTTTCCGTCTTTAACTTCTAGTTTTCTTTTCTGAGTTGGATTTAATTCATTTCCTCCTGGCTCTCTATTGTCTTTTTCTTTGAAAGAGCCAGTTGTGGTACTTCTCTTTATCCATATATTAAAAGCCGTAGGGGTTAGGGCGTATTCAGCTATAATTTATTTTTTTTACTTACACTTTCATATAATTTTACCATTTGATCTTTAAATTCATCCCCAAAGCTTCTTTTTTGTGTTTAGCCATGTAAGATCTCTCCTTTACTACTTAGTATGTACTGACCTTATTTTTTTTGTCCAGTTTATCGTAACCTATCCAGATTCTCACATTAATCAAATTTTCAGGTTTAAGTATAAGGCAGTAAAAAGAGCTAGGCAAAGCTTACCGGATTTTATTCGAGTGGCAAAAGCGCAATCAAACCTGTTTTTTCAGTGGCAAATGGGAACGTCAGATGATTGGATAACAAGAGCCGAATAAAGGAAGATTTCATGTTCGGTTCTTTGAGAGGCTCAGGATGAACTCCTCGGAGTTCTCGGCTAGTGCATACCTATTTTTGGTAATTAATTTTTGTGATAATTTTTCTCAAAAGATGTAAAAGAGGAGGACCTGCTTATAATTAACACAGATTTAAGAAAGACTGGGAGACCCGAATTGCTGAATTAAGGTAAGGAAGTCTTCAATTAAATTAAGTGAATGAATTAATCCACTTTCAGTTTATTAAACAAAAAGATGAAAAAGGGTCCCCCTTTTAAACTCTTTCCTCAAAACCATAGGACCTAAAATTGCAAGAACTAATGGATGCACTATTTTCAAATTAAAGTGTCGAAAAATGTTGAAAAAAGTAAGAATATTCTATAAATAAAAAAGAGGATTTTTTGCTTTTACGGAGAATTTTAAATTTTAAATGCAGCATGCTGAATTCTAAGGAGGGTTAAAATTGAAGATTACAAATGTTGAAGCTTTTAGTCTCGTTGTGCCTATTGAAAATCCTATTAAGGCACCCATAAGCATTCCTTATGCAGATGAGTTAGAGAAGGTTGTGTTTAAAGAGTATCGTACTATGCTTGTTAAAATTGAAACTGATGAAGGCATAACAGGCTATGGTGAATGTATGGTCAGACTTGCTCCTACTGCTACCCGAGATATTGTGGAATATGTCAAACCCTTACTTATCGGGAAAGATCCCATGAATACTGAATATATATGGGAATTGCTTTTCGGAACAATGATGAACAGGGGGCACTACCAAGGCTTCTATATTGAAGCAATTAGTGGTATTGATGTAGCACTTTGGGATATTAAAGGCAAGGCATTAAACCTTCCGGTGTACAGATTATTAGGCGGTAGTCAATATCCCAAAATATGGGCATATGCTTCTTCTATTAGATTTAGAGGCATGGAAACTATGTTGGCTACAGCTCAAAATTTTGTTGATCAAGGTTTTACTGCTATGAAAATTAAAATAGGCCAAGGTTATGAAACGGATGTTATGGCTGTTGCTGCAGTAAGGGAACATGTAGGTAAAGATATTACCTTAATGGTTGATGCAAACTGTGGTTATGATGTTAAAACAGCCTTAAAAGTCGGTAGAGAATTAGAAAAATATAATATCAGATGGTTTGAAGAACCTGTTGCTCCTGATGATTATGAAGGATACAGAAGATTATCCGAATCTTTAGACATTCCTATTGCTGGAGGCGAAGCCCATTTCTTAAGATACGGTCTTAAAGAACTAATTGTACGGGGTAAAGTAGATATTATTCAACCTAATGTCTGTCGGGCCGGTGGTGTTACTGAATGTTTAAGAATTCACGGTTTAGCTAGTGCCTATAATATACCTTATTTGGTACATACCGGGAGCTCCTCTGCCGTATGTATTGCAGTATCTTTACACTTGGCCGCTGCCTTTAATGATTGTTTTATTTTTGAACATATGCAAAGTGATTGGGCTAAAGATCAAAGAAACCCACTACGTTGGGATTTAACAACACTACCAATCAAATCATTTGAGAATGGATACATTGAATTAGATGATAAACCTGGTTTTGGTCTGGAGATTAATGAGGAAGTAATAAAAAAACATAGAGTGTAAACCATCAAACTAAGGAGGAAAAACAAAATGTTTACTATGGATAATGGTTTTGATTTTAGTGGCAAATTAAACATAAACTTTAAACCCGGTGCTGTTAAAGTCATAGGTAAAGAATTAGCAAAACAAGGAATTGAAAAAGTTTTGATCGTAACAGATCCAGGAGTTCTTAAAGCTAAATTGCATGAAAATTTAATATCTTCATTGAATCAAGCAAATATCCAGTATCAAGTATTTTCGGATGTTGAACCTAACCCTAGAGATACAACCTGTGAAAAAGCGGCCATATTGGCCAAAGAACTAAAAATAGGCACAGTAATCGGAATTGGCGGAGGTAGCTCCTTAGATACAGCTAAATGTGTTAGCTTCTTACTAACTAATCCCGGACGAGTTAAAGATTATAATGGTAAAGATAAAGTTAAAAATGAACCGATTCCAATGATAGCTATTCCAACTACTGCCGGTACCGGCAGTGAGGTTACTGCTAATGCAGCTATAACCGATTCCGAGAAACATATCAAAATGTCAGTTCGTTCCCAGAAAATAATTCCATATTTAGCTGTTTTAGATCCGGAATTATTGGCAACTTTGCCTCAACATGTAGCAGCATTTAGTAGTATGGATGCCTTAATTCATGCTATTGAAAGTTTCTTATCCAGAAATGCTAACTCTTTTAGTGACTTTTTTAATTTAAAAGCAATTGAATTATTAAGTAAGTATATTCGACCTTTTTATGCGGAACCATCAAATACCGAGGCAGCTGGAAATATGCTTTTAGGAAGTATGTTGGCAGGGTTAGGAATCAGTAATACCGGTACGGGTAATGCTCATGCTTTAGGTAGGGCACTCGGTGGTGATTATGATATGGCTCACGGTTTAGCTTGTTCAGTGGTATTTCCACATGTTATGAAGTTTAATGCTATGGCACAACCAGGGAAGTTTGTCGAAATTGCTAAGGCAATGGATTTACCGGTAAAAGGCCTAAGTGAAAAAGAAATTGGGGTTAAAGTTGTTGAGGAAATGTTTGCTTTGTTAGATGAATTAAACATTCCTGCTAAACTAAGTGGGTTAAATGTTACTAAAGAAAGTTTTGAAAATATGGCCAGTGTCGCAATAAATAATGTCAAACCAAATCCTAGAAAAACAACAGAAACAGATATAATCCGTTTATTTGAAGAGTCCTATTAAAATACCAAGGGGGGATTTTAGACAATAATTATATGTTAAACAATCTTTATAACGGTTAAAAAATTTAATTATTTTAGGAGGTAGTTTTGTGAAATTTAAAAAAATTATTAGTTTATTGCTGATGGTATTTTTAATCTCTGTTTTTGCAATGGGTTGTGGTGGAGCTGAAAAAGAAACCGCTAAAACTCCAGAAACTCCAGAAAAAACAGAAGAACTGATAAAATTAATTCTTGCTCATTCCGCCACCCCAGAGAATTCTTTATCTATTGCATATGATAAATTTGCAGAGTTAGTTGAAGAAAAATCAAATGGTAACCTAATTATTGAGGTGCACGGTAGTGGAACAATAGCTGGCGACCAAACTGCAGTAGATGGAGTTAAGATGGCCACAATTGATATGGGTTCTTCTGCAAGTAACAATATGGCTGGATATACTGACGCCTTCTTATTTGCTGACTTACCATATATTTTTGACAGTATTGAAAGTTCTCACAAGGTTTGGTGGGGAGAAATTGGTGAGGAGTTAAAACAACAAGTTGAAAAAGATATTAATGCTAAAGTACTTTTCTACGTAGATACAGGTGGTGGTTTTAGAGTACTTACTAATAACCAAAAAGTTGTCAAAACTCCGGATGATCTTAAGGGTATGAAATTAAGAGCAACTGCTTCTCCAATTGAAATTGCTATGTTAAAGGCTTGGGGGGCTAATCCAACCCCAGTTGCTTGGCCGGAAGTTTATAGTGCATTAGAACAAAAGGTTGTTAATGGCGAAAGTCTTCATCCAGGTTGGATTTACCAAGCTAAACATTATGAAGCATTAAAGTATATGACTGAAGTTACTGCCATGGCAAATGTTCATGTGGCTTTAATGAGTCAAAAAGCCTGGAATAGCCTTACCCCTGAATTGCAACAAGTAATTCTTGATGCAGGAAAAGAAACACAAGAATTTGGAGCAAAAGTTGATGCTGAAAAAGGTCAGGAAGCCATGCAAAGTCTTTTAGAAGCAGGTCTTGAAATGTATAAACCAACACCAGAAGAATTTAAACAATGGAAAGACCTAGCGGTTGCCGTTTGGCCTGAGTTCTATGATAAAGTGCCAGAAGAGTTTATTAAGAGAGTAATAGAAGCGCAGAAATAAAAATAGCCCCTTTTCCATATATTGACTTCTTATGGAGGATCTTAAACTGATCCTCCATAAGATATAAGAGGAGTGCATATTTGTGATAAAACAGTTTTACTCAATTATGGATAGGTTAAGTACAATCATAAATATAGTAGGAAAGTTCTTACTGGCTATATTTTTAGCAACTATGTGTACATTTACAGTTGCCCAGATCTTTTTTCGTTATGTTTTAAGTTCAGCTCTTATTTGGCCCGAGGAATTAAATATTTTTTTGATGGTATGGATTACTTTTGTCGGATCGAGTGTTGCTATTAAAGAAAAGTCTCATATTGGGGTAGATATGTTTGTCAACTTGTTACCACAACAAATTGCTCATATTATTAGAATTTGTAGTAAAATTGTGGTTTTTTATTGCGTTGTTTTAATAACTAAGTATGGATTTAATGTTGCTCAAATGAATCTAGATGTTTTTTCTGATGCTTTAAGAATATCAATGTTTATCCCACGTATTAGTTTAGTTGTTGGTGGATTAATGATGTTATTCCAGATATTTTATTTACTTATGCTTGATTTTAAAGTGTTTGTTGGTCAGGAGGGAAAAATATGATTGCTTGGTTGTTAGTTCCATTTGCAATTACTTTAATCGGAGGTGTCCCGATTTCTTTTTGTTTGATTTTAGGAGTTGTTGCATTTTTAACTATGGCTAATACTGTTTCTCCTGATATTTTAGCCCAGCAAATGTATCAGGCAG
This sequence comes from Peptococcaceae bacterium BICA1-8, assembly GCA_000802045.1. Lineage (GTDB taxonomy): Bacteria > Bacillota > Peptococcia > Peptococcales > BICA1-8 > BICA1-8. Next base: position 3,253 of record JUEF01000130.1, on the reverse strand, counting down.
CAGCGTCGTTTCCTCTTATGGCAATCCCATTTTTCCTTTTAGCCGGAGATTTAATGGAAAGGACAGGGATAACACATCGTTTAGTAAAGTTCCTGGTTATAATTGTAGGTCGTATTCGTGGTGGTTTGGCACAAGTTGTAATTCTATCCGGCACAATGTTGGCAGGATTAAGTGGTTCTGGAGCAGCTGACACAGCAGCTATGGCAAAGATTCTTGTACCAGGTATGAAAGAAGAAGGATATGATGTGGACTTTAGTGCCGCTTTGACTGCTGCAACAGGGGTGCTGGGACCTATTATACCACCAAGTATAGTGATGATTGTATATGGTTCTTTAATGAATGTTTCTGTAGGAAAATTGTTCATAGCTGGTATCATTCCGGGATTATTACTAGGAATTGGGTTAATGGTTACGGCTTATGTAATTAGCATAAAAAATAAATATCCTAAAAGGGAAGAACCATTTTCTTGGAAAGAGCTATTTATTGGTCTTAAAGATGCTTCATTAGCATTGGTTATGCCTGTAATAATTCTTGTTGGGATAAGAGGAGGTATTTTTACACCGACAGAAGGTGGAGCGGCAGCTGTTGCCTATGCTCTTTTCCTAGGATTTTTTATTTACCGTTCCTTAAGTTTTAAAATGTTGGTAGATGCTTTGGTTAGTAGTGGTGTTATGGCTGCAGTAATAATGTTAATAGTGGCAGCAGCCAATCCTTTTGGCTGGTTGTTATCTTTAAATCAGGTTCCCCAACAAGTTGCTGGGTTAATGTTAAGTATAACTAGTAATAAATATGTAATTATGATGTTAATTAACATTTTATTATTAATAATGGGAATGTTCATGGAAACTAATGCTATTGTTTTATTGTTGGCGCCTATTTTGGCTCCAATAGCCATTAAAGTTGGTGTTGATCCACTTCATTTTGGAGTAATTATGGTTGTTAACCTTTGTATTGGTTTAGTAACACCTCCTGTTGGACTTAATCTATTCGTCGCTGCATCAACATCAGGAATTACTTTAGAAAGAGTAAGTGTTGCTGTTATTCCATTCCTTTTAGTAGAGTTAGGAATACTTTTAATGATTACTTATATCCCAGAAATCATTCTGTTTTTCCCCCGAATGCTTGGAATGTAGAATTATATATTAATTGGATGATACTGCAATCAAAAGAGGTGCTATTATGTGGAAGATAACCCCTTTGAACCTTGGTGTATTAACTGTAAAGAAAAGTGGGCTTATATTTGGAAATAAATCAAACGAAAGTTTAAAAGTTCCATGTATAGGCTGGCTCTTGACTAATAATACAGGTAAGAAAGTAATAATTGACACGGGTCCTAGTGATGATGAAGTTTGGGGAACTAAATATCATAATCCTTTAAAAAAACATTACGACCAAAGGCTAGAAGTAGCTTTGCTGAAACATGGTATAAATGCGGATGAAATAAATTTATGTATTTTAACTCACCTCCATTGGGATCATGCATATGGAGCTTTAAAACTACCTAATGCAAAAATTATTGTACAACGTGAAGAATTAAGATATGCAGTAGATCCATTTCCACCGGATTGGAAGCATTATGAAAAAAACTTTGAAGAGAAAAGCCCTTTTTTCTTGAAATTTTTCCATCAGATTGAGACAGTAAACGGTGACTGTGAAATAGAAAAAGGGATGAAATTGATACACTTACCTGGTCATTCACCTGGGTCACAAGGAATATTGGTTACTACAAACCAGGGAGAATTTTTAATTGTAGGGGATTTAATAAATATTATGGAAAGTTGGGAGTGCAACCCTAAACTTCCTCCAGGGATATTTTATAGCTTAGAAGATTGCTATTCTTCTTTTAATAAAATTGATAAACTTGGTGTAACCATATTATCTGGACATGATTGGCGAGCATTCAACATGTTATAAACAGGGGTGAATTAAATTGCATACAGCTTATGGTAATAAAATTGCTATTATAAATTTAGATACTCTAACTTTTCAAATAGAAAACACTTCTGAGGAACTAAAAAAAGATTTTTTAGGTGGTAACGGATTTGGGGCAAGACTTCTTTATGAACATATGCCTTCAAGAAAAGACCCTTTGTCATCTGACAATGTATTGATTTTTGCTGTCGGTCCTGCTACAGGGACTTTAGTGCCGAGTAGTTCAAGATATGGAGTTTTTGCAAAATCACCTTTATCAGGTTTATTTTATGAAAGTTACTGTGGTGGTACCTGGGGAGAGCAACTTAAGAGGGCAGGTTTTGATGCTTTAGTACTTAAAGGAGCCTCTAAGGAACCTGTGTCTTTAGTGATAGATGATGGAAAAATTAGTTTTAAATCAGCTAGTGATTTGTGGGGGCTAAATACTTTTGACTCACAAAGAAAAATGCTGGCTGATTTAGGCAGAGATTATACAATTGCTACTATCGGCCCTGCCGGAGAGAATTTAGTTCGATATGCAGCCATTATTTCAGAGACTAGGGCTGCTGGTAGAGGTGGAATGGGTGCAGTGATGGGGTCAAAAAAACTAAAGGCCATTGCTGTTAGAGGAACTAGCGATATTAGCATAGCTGATTCAAAACTTTTTATGGATTATATACTAGAATTACAAACAAAAATAAAAAAACATCCTGGTACAGGTAGAAATTTGCCTAATTTGGGAACAGCGTCGGGTGCACGCGCTTTCAATAATTTGGGGATATTAGGATCTTATAATTGGCAGAAAGAAACCTTTTCTGGTGCATTAAAGATTTCCGGCGATTATATGAGGGAAAAGCGTATTTATAATAAAACCAAGGCTTGTTTAAATTGTTCCATTAGATGTAGTAAAATTGCAAAAGTTAGAACGGGTCGATTTATTAATTATGCTACTGATGGTCCTGAATATGAAACAGTATTTTCATTCGGAAGCTTATGTGGTAATGATGATATTTCTTCGATTATTGCTGCAGATAGAATATGTGACGAATTAGGCTTAGATACAATTACGGCAGGTGCTGTTCTAGCATTTGCTATGGAATGCAATGAAAAAGGGTTGATTTCGAGTAAATTGGCTAATGAATTTGAACGATTGGGAATTAAATTTGGAGATTTAAAAAATGTAAACGAAGTGCTTGAATTAATTGCTTATCGCAAGGGTATAGGTGATTTTCTTGCTGAAGGTAGTTATCGTATGGCTCAGGAGTTAGGAAATGATGCAATTAAAATTTGCTTGACGGCAAAAGGAGTGGAAATGCCAGGTCATACAGCCCGTGGTTTAAAA
>JUEF01000129.1 GCA_000802045.1 Peptococcaceae bacterium BICA1-8 | reverse complement strand
ATGATAGAATCAAAGCGCACTTTACCACCTGCTTTTTAGCACTGACTCTCTACAGATATTTAGAAAAAAGATTAAAAGAAGAATTCACAAGCACCGAAATTATTAGTCAGCTCCGGGGCATGAACTTTTATTCCGCTCCCGGCGAAGGATATATTCCTACTTACACCAGAACAGATTTTACGGATGCACTTCATGAAGCATTTGGTTTCCGAACGGATTATCAGATAGTAACTACAAAACAGATGAAAAAAATTTTTAAGGATACAAAAAAATAAAAAAAGTACGCACTTTTTTACACATTAAAGAAGTCTGGAATGCCCTGTTAATGCGGGTTTCCAGACTTTTCTTTTTCACAACTGTCAAAGACAGGATTCTAGCATCTATCATATAATGTGTCAAATTATTTTTTTTGTTTAATTTCAAGAACAATATTATCAACTAATTGTTCAAGGGAAACTGCACCTAAATCCCCTTCACCTCTTTTGCGAAGTCCGACAGTACCTTCTTCCTGTTCTTTATCGCCAACAACTAGCATATAAGGTATTTTCTGCAGTTGAGCTTCCCTTATTTTGTAACCAATTTTTTCATTTCTATCATCTAATTCAGCTCTTATCCCCGCCTGGACTAAAGCATCATAGACTTTAGTACCATATGCTGCATGCTTACTTGAAATAGGTAAAATTTTAACTTGAACAGGTGCTAACCAGGTAGGGAATGCTCCTGCATAATGTTCTGTTAAAATTCCAATAAATCTTTCTATACTACCAAAAGCAACCCGGTGTACCATTACAGGCCTGTGTTTTTCGCCGTCTTCACCAATATAATTCAAATCAAATTTTTCTGGCATCTGGAAGTCAAGCTGAATTGTACCACATTGCCAGGTCCTGCCTATAGAGTCTCGTAAATGAAAGTCAATTTTCGGACCATAAAAGGCACCATCACCTTTATTAACAATATAATCCATTCCTTTTTCTTTCAATGCTATTTCCAAGGCATTAGTAGCCTTATCCCACATTTCATCTGATCCCATGGCTTTTTCCGGTTTAGTAGATAGCTCAACATGATATTCAAAATTAAAGAGTTTATATACTGAGTCTATGAGGTTAATAACTCCAATTACCTCATCTGTTATTTGATTTGGAAGCATAAATATATGAGAATCATCCTGTGTAAAAGCTCTTACTCGCATAAGACCATGAAGTACCCCTGAAAGCTCATGTCTGTGTACCAAACCCATTTCACATAGCCGTAAAGGGAGCTCACGGTAGCTATGAAGCTTACTATTATATACTAACATAGCCCCTGGACAATTCATGGGTTTGATTGCAAAATCGGTATCATCTATTTCTGTAAAATACATGTTTTCTTTATAATTCTGCCAATGACCGGACCGCTCCCAAAGCTCACGATTAAGAATTATTGGGGTTTTTATTTCTTGATAACCACTTTCCTTGTGTAAATCACGCCAATAGTTTTCCAGCTCATTCCTTATTATCATCCCTTTCGGATAAAAGAACGGGAATCCAGGACCTTCTTCCAAAATGGTGAAAAGCTCCAGTTCTTGTCCTAATTTACGGTGATCACGGCGTTTAGCCTCTTCTAGACGAAATAAGTAATCATCCAACTCCGCTTTTTTAGGAAAAGATGTTCCATAAATCCTCTGTAGCATCTTATTTTTTTCGCTTCCCCGCCAGTAAGCGCCAGCTACACTTAGAAGTTTTGGAGCTTTAACTAGGCTAGTACAGGCTAAATGAGGACCCGCACACAAATCAACAAAATCATCATGCTGATAAATAGAAATCACTGCCTCTTCAGGTAAATCTTCTATAAGTTCAACTTTGTAATGTTCGTCTCTATTTAAGAAGAATTTTATTGCTTCACCTCTAGATAACTCTTTACGAACATAATTATGATCTTCCTTAATAATTCTTTCCATTTCCTTTTCAATCTTTTCTAAATCCTGAGGTCCAAATTTATACTCTGAATCAAAATCATAGTAAAAACCATCTTTTATAGCGGGACCAATTCCTAATTTCGTTCCAGGATATAATTTTTGAACGGCTTGAGCTAAAATATGAGAACTGCTGTGCCTAAATACATCCTGTGCTTCTTTATCCTCAAATGTTAAGATACTTACATTTGAATCATCTGATATGGGAAAGTTAATATCTACTACTTTACCGTTTACTTTGGCTGCCAAAGCCTTTTTAGCTAAACCTTTACTTATGTCAATAGCAATATCCAAAGGTGTAATTGCTTTAACATCAAATTCCCGAATTGAGCCATCTGGTAGCGTAACTTTAATCATAATTCTTCCTCCTTCTAAAATATATTTTAAGTAAAAGTTCTAGTCACTACTTTTAAGATACCTTTAAAACAACAAAAAACTCCTCGTCCATATAGGACGAGAAGTAAATTCCCGCGGTTCCACCTAAGTTGGGAGATTAACCCCCCTGCTTAATAGCTATAACGGCAGCTTACCGGCTATCCCTACTAGAATTTCAGAATAACAGCTCCAAGGTGGTATAAGTCTCTAAGATATGCCAAAAACACTTCCAGCCAAGGTGTTTTCTCTCTGTGACCAATTAAAGACCCACTTGTCCTATTCCTAGCTTTTAACTACATTTATTATAAATTTTTATAATTATGCTGTCAACAAAATCAGGAGAATACCTTGTACTAACCCAATTATTAAACCAATTAATCCACCTAAATATTCTATATGCTTTAATTCATTTTTTGCAATGGTTAAGATCATATTTTCGAGTTGTCTAATATCCAATTGATTTATTTTTTCTTCTATCATTGCTGCAATCGGTATATTATCCTTTATGTTAGTAGCAAATTGGGGGAAAGTTCCCTGGAAAAAGCTTTCCACTTCAGCTTCTATTACTTTATCAATTATACCAATTAAATTATCTTTTATGCCAATAGGTATAAATGGAGGGAAATATTTAAGTAGCCTTTTTTTTATATTTTCCGACGCAGTTTGGCTTAATTTTGATTGGACAACTGATGATGATAGTTGTTCAATAATTTCTTCACTGGATAAGAGCTCATTTTCAACTATTTTTCCAATAGCTACAGCTATCTCTTTTCTTCTTTTAGGTATTAATCCTTGCATGGGAATTAAGCCAAGTATTTTGTAGCAATCATATGGTCTAAAAATTAATTTGATTGCTAATACATTTGTACTCCAACCTATTAATGAACCTAATACTACCGAAACTACAAGATATATATACACGCAAATCACCTAATATATCTTAACAAAAAACCAAAGAAAGGTAAAGGAATCCTATTTCCTTTACCTTTCTTTACTACATAAAATACAGCCCATACATCGTCTAACTCTTTTACCAAAAACATTTTCTATAGTTTTGATGGTATCCTTTGGCTCCCCTTGATTAACCAAGTGAATTACAACTAAGCGAGGGGCCAATGTTATTAATGCACTAATTAGTAAGTCTTCATAGTTAATACTATTATTCATGAGTTCTACCGAAAAGCCATCTAAGTATTCACTCTCAATCAATTTTCCATTTCGATCAACTAATTTAAAAACATTATTTTTTTCCAGGAGAATATGGACTTCATTTACCTTGGGTTCTTGTATTTCAACAAAATACCTCAATAATCTTATAAACTCTAGATACTCCTTCTCTAAGAGAAAATCATCAACAGCTGAGTCTACTATGTCTTCAATCTCCATAATATAATCCTTTAGGCGGAAATTCACAAATCCCTCCAAAACTATTTCCTGATTACGCTCTAGAAATTCTATAACCCTATGGACTATATTATTTCTCCGAATAATTGGTTTGTAGGAAAATACGTCATTTTTCAATAACTCAAAAGCCTTTTCTCTTATATTTTTCTTTTCTTCTTCATTAAAATAATAATAATGGTCTCTGATAATTCTTTTAATTAATATCTGAGCCCAGTCTTCAATAATAATATCGGCGATTATATTTGCCAAAAGATTTTTAAATTCACCTGGAGAAATATTTTTATCGTAATTATCACATCCTAAAAATGTTATATTCCCCTTATTATTAAGTTTATAATTAAATTTCAGGCTTTTAAATTCATTATCAAATCTATTAATTAAGGCTTTGGGATTTTTTGAAGTGCCAACTAATATCGCCTCAACCAAAAATTTTTCACCCCTTCCCTTTGCTCTACTATTATATGAGAGGGTGACCTGCAGTATACTCTTAAATAAGTTTCAATATTTAACAAAACAGGCTCTGGCCTTTTGATATATAAATTTTAATAAGGTTTGCCAATTAATTGAAAAAGGGTTTTGCAAAAATTCGCAAACCCTTAGGTCTATTAATTATTAGTATAGATTGTTTCTACACTTTACAGATTTTTTAGACTATTGGAAATATTTAGATTAACCCAAGAGCAGCTCCGCAATAAATAGTCCCAATGCAACCCCTGTAACGGATGCTATTCCCACTACCACAGCTGCCATCTTTACAGTTTTAGCTTTCTCTATCTTTCTTTCCTCCTTGCTTAAGGAGTCTACTAAATCTTCCGAAATCATTATGCCCCCCCAATCTATTGATTTGAAACATCAAGGTTGCAAACTCAAATTTATTTTCCACCCAGAAAATTTGATATCAGCTAGGGATACATTCCAGCTAACTGTTGTGCTCGTCCGACTTATATTACCAAAGCAATTCCTCTAGATTCTTTTAGTTGACAACAAAATCATACCGTTTTTTTCAAAAGTTTTCTATTTAGAAAATATATTTTCACATCATCCTGAATAGCAGCTTCTGTTTTTATTTCCACTAATTTAGTATTATATTCTAATAGATTTGTTTCAATATCTTCCATATACTCATTTCTCTTTTCCATATTTCACACCACCTTTTCTTTGTTTTAGCATTATTAATTTTTTATTAATATCAAGTTACATGTGGTCCTTATTATGACTTTTTATAACAAGTTTTAAGAGATAGCTTTTAAAATATCTGTTTTTTCCATCTTTTTCTTATAAATACATCATATATTAATAATTATAATTTGTATACATATTTTTAACATTATTATTCTAATAATAAATATAATAAACATATTACTAATGGTTATAATTATTATTTCTAGCAATTGTCCTAATTTTCTATTGCCTATTGTGGTTCGCCTTGATGGGAGGAAGATCTTCTGGTAACAAATTGAACCCAATCGAGTAAGAGGCAGATGATTATTTCATATACCTCTTGCTCGATTGGGCCCAATAGGAATTAGTGTATGAATTTGCTTCCAATAACACATTCTTAGAATATTTCAATACAGTATTTTTCTTTCATTTCATTAATAAAAACAGCGTGGGCAATTTTATCATCGGTAATAGTACATTCCTCAAAAACTATAACATTAAAGCCCTTAATTTTTGCTTCTACAGCCGTAAAAAAAACTGAACTATTTGTAAAAGCTCCAGTAATAACAATTTCATTTATTTTAAGGTTATTAATAATATTTTCTAAAGAAGTATTATTAAAACTGTTAGGATGATCCTTATATATAATAGATTCAGTTTCTAAAGGAGTAAGTTCTTGAAGCAGCGAATTATTAAACCTTTCTTTTTTACTATCGGGTTTTTCACTATTACTATCATTAATAAAAATTACTGGTCTCAGTGCTTTTCGAGCTAATGCCAGCTTTTCTAATGTTGAATTAACAACATTACGACTCTGTTCACCTAAATACTCCGTACCGTTAATATCAAAATACCTATTTACCATGTTGATCACTAATAATGCCGATTTAATGTTTATCCCTCCATGCTTGATTGATATTTTTAAAATCTTTCCCCATTTTTCTGTTTTTCAATAAATTCATTCAAGTCATCTTTGACAATCCGCCAGTGCCGGCCTACCTTAAAAGCAGGGATTTTCCCTTCCTGAACCAGCTTATAGGTTGTCACTTCGCTAATTTGTAAGTATTTAGCGACTTGGCTAACAGTCAAAATTTTATTATCGGTTTCCATCGTATTATTCCCTCCAATATATTCCTTTGTCTATAGCTGAATATAACCATTTGTAATCTAGTATTGTCTGTTATAATAATATTTGTTATATTTTTGATTGTCAAATGAGAAAAATACATATTCTATACTTAAGGAATTAAGTTGAAAGGAGCTTCATAGTGACCATAGTAAATAAACCTGATTATCAGGAAGAAAAAGAAAAACTGGAATTTACAAAAGATAAGATAGAAGATGCAATTTTGCGGATAGAGAATAACAAAGAAAAATACCAGCAGGATATTAAACAGGCCATGATTGACCTTGACTACTTAGACAGTAGTCAGAGCTACATTACTATCCTGACCACTGCACAATTTTTGAAGATGGATCGGAATAGCTTTGAAAGCCTGCTTAGGGGAAGAATTAAGCCATATTTTGCCCGTATTGATTTTAAAGCAGATGATTATAAAAAACAGAAATACTATATTGGTAAATTTTCTTTGATGGATGATAAGAGCAAAGAGCCCATAGTCATTGACTGGCGCTCACCTATTGCCGGTGTTTATTATGAGGGTAGGCTAGGCGAGGTTGAATATAAAAGTCCTCAAGGAGTTATCAGGGGAGATTTATCATTAAAGAGGCAATTTACCATTGAGGAGCGCCAGTTACTAGACTTTATTGATATAGACATTACTACTAATGATGCCTTCCTACAGGCCTCCTTAGATGCTGGTGCTGATAACAGGCTAAAGGATATTGCAGCTTCAATCCAAGCAGAACAAAACAGGGTCATAAGGGCTGATATAACTGGACCTTTAATTGTGCAAGGGGTTGCTGGTAGTGGTAAAACAACTATTGCCCTGCACCGAATTGCTTACCTTATCTATACCTATGAAGATAAATTTATTCCTGAAAATTTTATGGTTATTGCGCCTAACCGTTTATTTATCAACTATATTTCCGAAGTTCTCCCGGAACTGGGTGTAGAACGAATTAATCAGCTGACTTATGCTGATTTTATTCTGGGACTTATCGGACACAAATATAAAATCCTAAATCCCCATGAGAAACTTGTTTCCTTAATTAATGATACCCTTAATGAAAAAGATAAAGAATTATTACAGAAAGCTGCTGCCTTTAAAGGCTCCCTTAACTTTAAGGAATTAATAGATAAGTATATTGAGGATTTAGAAAATAGCTTTTTACCTAAAGAAGATTTTGTCTTAGAAAACCATGTCATTTATCCCTACGAAGGTATTAAAAGACTTTTTCATGAGGAATATACGTTTTTACCTGTTTATAAAAGGTTGCCTCTGATTAAGAAGGTACTAACCAATAAATTAAAGACAGTAAAACAGAAAATTTTTAATATAATTGAAGATAAATATAATAAAGAAATAGAACTATTAAGATACTCTATGGATGAAAATGAAGAAACCAGGCTGAAGCTTGTTGCACTGGCTGATAAAAAGAACGAAAAACTAAAGGTGATTAAAAGTCCTGCCAATACTTTAGTTAAAAATTATCTGGCAAAATTGCCCAATCAGGACCTTTTTTATTATTACCAAGATATTATCGCTAACATAGAGAATCTATTTATTTTCTCCGACGAAACACTGGATAAAGAATTGGTTCACTTTTTAAGCAAAAAATCTTTAGAACTTCTTTCTAATAAGACCCTTGAATACGAAGACCTGGCTGCCCTAGTTTATCTAAAGCATAGATTATTTGGTTTTGATGAAAAAATAGTGGTGAATCACGTGGTCATAGATGAAGCCCAGGATTTTAGTTTATTCCAGTTTTATATTTTGAAGACAATTTTAAACACAAATAACTTTTCGATTTTAGGGGATCTCTCCCAGGGTATATATTCTTACCGGGGCACTAGGAACTGGCAGGAGGTCATTTCCAAAGTTTTTCCCGATACTCAATGTCAATTTCTTACTCTAGAACAGAGCTATCGAACAACTACCGAAATAATGGATTTGGCTAATGAAATTATTGAAAATGCTCATCTTCCCAACATTATTTTTGCAAAACCTGTAATCAGACACGGCGATAAACCTGAGATCGAGGAATTTAAAGATACCAAAGACATTCTACACTCCATTAAAGATAAATTAGCTGTTTTAAAGGTAAAGTACAAATCAGTGGCTATCATCTGTAAAACCCTTGATGACTGCAAACTAATTAAAAACTATTTGCATAAAGAGGGTATAAAGGTCGACATTCTTAAGGGTGATGAGAAAGAATATCACGGGGGGATAGTAATTGTTCCCTCCTACATTGCCAAAGGGTTAGAGTTTGATGTAGTTTTTATTGTTAATATAAGTGGGGAATATACGCTTAACGATCTGGATATTAAGCTTTTATATGTAGCGATGACTAGAGCCCTGCACAAGCTTTATGTATATTCTCTTGAAGGCAAAATTCCTTTATTAAGTAATCAAAACTTACCCCGATAGATTCCTTTTTATTCTATTATGCACAAAGCATAAAAAAATTGACCACCTTCTCTTAAAAAGTAGTCAATTAGAAAATTTAATTGGTCATAGCAAACATTACGTTTCATGGATTTGCTTAACCTTGATACAAAAGGTTTGGTGGGACTAAGTGGGCTCGAACCACCGACCCCTACGATGTCAACGTAGTACTCTAACCAACTGAGCTATAGTCCCCTATGTCTAAATAATATTATAAAAGTCAAATCACTATTTGTCAAAGTAAAATTATTACCTAAAAACAACCAATTGCCATTAGTCCTAATAATTGCTATAATAGGGACAAGGTTAAGAAAAGGAAATGAGTAGTGAAACGGCATCACACAGGTTGTGGCACCTGAGATGCGGGTTCGAATCCCGTCTATTTCCTAACGTAAACGCACTCCAAAGGGTGCGTTATTTTTTTGTCTAAAATGCTATTAAGCTATACCATAAAGGGAAAGTTATGATAGATATAATAAATACCAATGTGGAGAAAATATCATTAGCTTTCATAGTCTCTCCTCCTCTATCTTTTTATATTAGATATATACCATTGTTGCAATAAAAATAAACAAAAAAAATATTTTACATTTTTTGGAAGGATTTTAGCTTTTTTTGTTAAATATCTAAATGTAGAGGAGGAGATATCGTGAAGTGGAGTAATTGGTATTATACCTTATTTGTGTCAGTTTTTATTATTTCCTTATTAATCATTTGCCCTTATATTTCTCAAGCTCAAGAAATAATTCCTAATGTAGAAAGTAATAATACTATAGATTTTAATGAAACATTTTTTCAAGCAAATAAAATATCTCCATTAGATTTTTTTCATTTTTGGGTTGCAGAACCATTAGAAAGCAATGATACACTTTCCAACGATAATCGACTTGAAAAAAATATCCCTGATAACGCCAATAATCAAAAAGTATTTGATTTTGGCGAACCAGTCAATATTTTTAGAATAAGTCCAGATGAAAACTATCTGGCATATTACTCTTTAGCATCCAAGATGTTAATAATAACTAATCTTAATGAAAAGAAAATTATCTGGCAATGTTCTACCGATATCCCCTATTTTGTTTGGAAACCTAATATAGAAGGAAATATTTTAACTTATATTTATAAGAAAAATGCGGGTTTTGAAATCTTAAATTTAGATATACATACATTAGCTGTAAGTCTATTATATCAAGAATTTGAAGATAATTCTTTTGTCTATGATCTTTCGTGGTCACCTAAAGGTACTTACCTTGCCCTTATCATTATTACCGGTCTTGAGGATAGTCATGGATATTCTCAGCTGAAACTTTTTAATAACTCTGGTCAAAATCAGAATTATAAAGTTATTGATTTAAATTATCTGGATTGGTCAAAGGATGAAAAATATTTAGTCTATAGTAAATTCACCCAAGCTGACTTTTCAACGAGTATAGTTGAGTTTTTAAACTTAGAAAATAACAATATTGTTTCTATACTAGAAGAAGGTATACAAGTTTGTCCTACTTTTGCACCTGATGGCAAACATATTCTATATAGCACAGTGAATAAACTTGACCCAAATATTTATTATTATAACTACATAAATAATCAAAAAGAACCAATAATGCTAGACTTAAAATCTATTAATAATTTGGCTTGGCTAACAGAGGAAGATCTTTTGTTTACTCAAGGTATGAAAAACATCGGCATTTTTAATATGTATGATAAAAGTTATAAATTTTTAGCTCAAGGATATGTCCCAACAATATTTAATAATAATATCTATTATTTAAAACCGGATTTTGAAGAACAGAAAACAGAATTATTCAGATATTCTAATAAATAAAAGCATAAAATATAAATTTTTCAGCTCTTAATAATGAAAAATAGACTTGTAGGCAGATTAACTAACGGCAACAGTAGAAATGCGCCTCGCTAATCCTTGCATATGCCTGCAAGTCTATTATTATTTTGTACAAAAAATCAAATTATATGAATAGAATATTTAGACAATAAACCTAACTATTAACTGACAATTTTTCTTATGAAAAATTTCACCCTTGTGAACAGCCTTGACAGCTCAAAAAAGATATCTTCTCCCCTTGCCCAACGAAAACCAAGGTACATTCCAAAGAGTATAGAAAAAATAACAACAAGAAAAGTACTAAAAATCATCGAACCTCTCTCCCTCCCTAATATAACTTCGTTTTTCTATCATATGGAGAGAGGCTTCAAAACGTGAAAGACAGCCATACAATTGCCAATCGTTTTTAGTTTTATTTAAGTTGATTAAGACCTAGTCTAATTAGTAAAAATAATACAGAAAACCCGACTATCAGGAAAATCCAATCTTTAATTTTTTGTTTTCTCATATAAAAAATCCCCCTAAAGCTTAAAAATATTCCTTCACTTCTATTATTCCTTTAATAAATAGAAAAACCTACAAACATAAATACTTTTACCAAAATATTAATAAACTTCTTGATGTTATATTATTCTATTAATTTTTTTCATGGTATAATTTGTCTAAATAAATTTTAGGAGGGGATGTATTGAATTGGGGTTTATGCCTTTCGGGTGGAGGTGTTCGAGGAGGAGCACATATTGGAGTACTTAAAGTATTAGAAGAAAATGGGTTGAAGCCTGATTATATTACAGGCACTAGCGCTGGTGCTATTGTTAGTAGCTTATATAGTTTTGGATATTCTGCCAAAACTATCGAAGAAATAATCTCCAGTCTAGAATTAAAAAAATACATCGATTTGGATATTAACGGAATTTTGGACGCACTAAAGGATTTAGTAGTAACTAGCAATACCAACTTAACTGGTTTAGTTAATGGTCATGCCCTAGAAGATTTATTTAAAGAATTATTTTCAGATAAATTTATTTACCAGGCACAAATACCTTTAGGAATTATCGCAGTGGATATTAACACTGCAGAGGTTTTTAAATTTACATCTCACCCTATCCAAGCAGATGGCAATTTTGTAAATATAACTGACTGCAAAGTCCATGAGGCTATAAGAGCAAGTATTGCTATACCTGGATATTTCAAACCAAAGATTTTCAGAGAACATTTGCTTGTCGATGGTGGTATTAGAGATAATCTTCCCCTTGACTTACTAATTGAATTAGGTGCAGAGAAAATGTTGTTAGTAAATGTAGGCTTCGCAGAAAATAATTTTGAAAATGTCCATGGGATAGCTGAAATAGCTGTGCAGGCTTTGGATATCATGATGTTTGATAGTTTTAATAAATCCCTTTTATCACTTGAAAATAGAGAGAATATTTTAATACTAAATACCACAATGCCCGATATCAAACCTTTGGATTTCAAAAAAATAAAAAAAGCAATTGAAATAGGCTATATAGAAACCCAAAGACAACTTCCAAAAATTAAAGAATTTCTGACAAATAATTAGAGTTCTATTCTATGACATTACCTAATTTTTCATGTATAATAGATTTTAGCTTACATAAATAATCTTTATATTCAATATATGGGGGTGTTTTGGATTGTGCCCTGTAAAGCTCCATCAATTAATGGTTATTGCTTTGGTAAGAAAATTTAATGAGGATGGATTAATTATCAATGGTGCATCATATTTTCGAGATATTGAGCTTCCTCCTAAACTAGGTCGGCATAATCCTGATGTCCTCGCAGAAAGTACTGAGGGTACCTACCATATAGGCGAAGCAAAATTAGAAGAAAATTTAAATACACAAAAGACCTTTGAACAGCTCACCGATTTTTTAAATGTCAAAAGTCTAAGTGGGTGTCCAACACAGCTACACATAATTGTTTTAACTGAGCATGAAGAAAAATTAAGAGCATTGCTAACAAAATGGCAGCTAATTAATAATAACAATATCCATATCTGGACATACTAAAAGCCACTTTTCCAAGTGGCTTTTAGTATTTATTTTAAGATAAAGGATACATCAACAGTAACTAAATATTCAGCGTCCTTAGGCATAATAGGTGTTTCTAACCTGGCATCCTGAAGTTGCTCTTTTGCAAAATAAATTGGTGCTCCACCGGAACTTTTTATGACATTAATAGTTTTAATACCGTCGATTTTAACTCCTGCCGCATTTGCAGCTGCTTCCGCTTGCTTTTTCGCATCATTGACTGCAGCTTCAATCGCTTTATCTAATAATTTTTCTTTTCCTTCATCTGACAAGCTGAATACTAAATTGCCCACAAATTGTGCTCCGTTATTTACCGCAGTATCAGAAATTTGTCCTGCTTTTTCAGTTTTAGTTGTTTTGACAACTATAGTGTTTTCTGCTCGGTAACCAGTGATTACTTCGCCCTCTTTTTCAGTCCATTTCCGTACGGGAGAAAAATTGACATTTTCAGTTTCAATTTCTTTTTTCTCTAACCCTAGGTTTAAAAGCTCGTCTATTACTTTTTGTGCTTTCAGAGCGTTTTCTTGCTGAACATCTTTATCCTTACCATCAGTTACAACAGAAACTCTAATTTCTACGGTATCTGGATCAGTAATTATTTTCCCTGTACCATTCACATTAATTGTAGAAACCTCACTATTTCCTTCTTGGTATGCACATCCTACAAAAACAGTAAAACTCAATAAAACTAATAAAACTAGTAGAATACTTTTCTTCATCTTTTCTCTTCATCTCCTCCTTTAGGTTTATATTATAGACGTATCTCTATTCTTATTTGTTCCCCCATTTGTTTTAATATTAAAATAATCTTAAATTTTTCTATATCAGAAGTTGGTGATTGGCAGGTGAAATTTTCACATAGAAAAACAGTTGGCTCCTTATGCTCTAAAAAGCCATCATTAATATCCATTACTTCTTGTAACATTTGCAGCTGGTTTTCGAGGTCAATTAATACAGATACTAAAAATGGTTCAAAGCCTTCATTGATAATATCAAAAAATTGCTGAGTCTTAGGATGATTGATAGAGCCCGAAATAATTATCTGTTTATGAGTTATATTAAATAATAGGGCGGAAAGAAGAAAAGTGTATCTAGTAGGATATTTTTCAACTGTTAAACTGTTCCACCAAAAGATTCAAAAATTTGGTTAGCCTTTAATTCAAGATCTTTGTTCCCAGATATAGTACCTAAACACAAAAGGCTAAAAACTGCAACAGACTTACGCGAAGGGATTGCACCATCATACACTTCTTTTGGCCGGGTTATTAACTCTTCACTATCTTTACCATAATGCCAAAGTCCTTAACTGCAATATAATAATTGTTTAATTCTTTCGCTACTTCCTCATCCTCAAAGGACTCCTTTCCATAACATGACACCACTGACTTGTTATAAAAGTGTTTACAAACAATCCATATGAACCCAGGGTTCTTGGTACATCTACCTT
This sequence comes from Peptococcaceae bacterium BICA1-8, assembly GCA_000802045.1. Taxonomy (GTDB): domain Bacteria; phylum Bacillota; class Peptococcia; order Peptococcales; family BICA1-8; genus BICA1-8. The sequence goes on along the minus strand of JUEF01000129.1, from coordinate 400 downwards.
TTAGAATAATTAGTTTACTTCTATGACATGACTAAAAGCGAACCTTGAATAAAATAGCTAAGGTTCGCTTTTATAATTCTTCTTATATTATGCAGACTTACAAGGTGGCCTGTTTCGGGAAATGCCATCCTATCTGTTACAGGATTTCTACATACCCTTCCGTTCCATTTACACGAATTCTTTGCCCATCTTTAATCAGCCTGGTAGCGTTTTCCACTCCGACAACTGCTGGTAAGCCATATTCACGTGCGATAACTGCTCCATGGGTCATCAGTCCACCAACTTCGGTGACTAGGCCTTTTATGGATACAAACAATGGTGTCCAGCTAGGGTCAGTAAAGGAGGTGACTAATATATCTCCATCTTCTAGATCAGCATCTTCCATGTTTAAGATGACACG
>JUEF01000128.1 GCA_000802045.1 Peptococcaceae bacterium BICA1-8 | reverse complement strand
AAAAAGTACTGGACAATCTAAACCAAAAAATGGTTCTTACGCATCGAGCGATATGATAAGCAGTAAAAGCCAGCTTTTTTGGCATTTCAAATAATCTATGCGGCGGGTATGTTTTGGAACTTGCAGTTTTCATCAATATCTTTGTAATACCAAGAAAGAACTGCAAGAGCATTGATTAATTCAATACCCGCACGTTCGTAGCCTCTTCGTCGCAACATTTTGATTTTATTGTTGGTTCCTTCCATGGGACCGTTGCTTATCTGTGGATAAATAAGACTATTCTTTACAGCATCATAGTCTTTCTTGAGTCCAGATGCAAATACCGATATCGCTTCAATCGAATCGTTCTGGTATTTGCAGATAAATGCATCCAGTTTTTTCACATCAACTGATAACAGCACCTCATAGAATGCCACCAGAAAAGTTATAAGACGGGGGATAATGTTATACGCTTTTCCAAGACACTCGAATACTTCCTCGTTCAGTTTTTTTTTTGCATTTTTATTCTTTGGTTTTGTGTCAAATATAATCTCGGCGATATTGTCTGCATAACTTGTTTTATTGACCCATTCCACGGGGGTGCTTTGATTGTTCTTGTTTCGGTTGTCGTTTGGTGCCGCTTCCAATCCCAGTAACGCTTGTTTTAATTCATCCTTTCTTGTAGCAGCCGCATGAAGAAGACATTCATATATCGTATTCCTTGAAGCCCGTTCCTTCTTTTATTGCTCCTAGGCTTAAATATTAGATTGGAGGAAACTCCTAAAATCCTTGCCGCCTGTCTCTGTGTTATTCCCTCTATTCCCTTTACCTAACATGGGTCAGTACAATTATTGGTAAATTCACTTATCCTAATTGCATATTGGCATATTCTAATATAATTTTTTTTATCCCAACCTCAATAAAATCAATAGTTAATTCCGTTACGGTTTGCTGCTCATTAATTCCCGCAATATACCCTTTTCCAAAATGAGAGTGAATAATTACACTTCCCTTACTTATTTCATCCTTAGACAAACGGTCCCGAAAATTATATTTTTTATTTATAGTTTGAGTCTCGGGTCCTAGTTCAATTAAAAATTGAGAAGGTTGAATACTAATAGATTTACCCTTTACTACCCTTTTAAGTGGGTATGAAATTTGCAAAATATTCTTAGCTCTGGTAATAGCAACATATAATAGGCGTCTTTCTTCTTCAATTTCCTCTTCACTATCATGTTTATAATAAGGAAATAACCCCTGCTCAACACCCACAACAAAGGTTGTATCAAACTCTAGCCCTTTAGCAGCATGGGCAGTCATTAATTTTACTGAGGCCTGTTTTTCATCTGTATGAGTATTTTCTGCAAACTGGATAAACTCCTTAACGTTTTTACCAGCCTGATCAAAATGATAGAGGACTGATCTAAGTTCCTCAACATTCTCTAACCTTTTTTCTCCCTGAATACTGTTATCTCTTCCAAGATATTTAAGATAATTAATGTATTTTATAATCTGGTCAAAAATTTCTTCAAGAGAAGATATTTTTGATATTTGCATTATCAGTTCGGGGATACCCCTAATATAATTTTCATCAGCAAATTGAGTAAGCTCCATTAAGGATACATCATGATTTTTTGTGGTGCCTATAGTAATCTTATTTTTCTTGTCATTGATTTGATAAAGCATGGCAACAATCCTTGATATAGCTTCTTCATTATTAGGCTCTACTGCTAATTTATAAAAAGCAATTATATTCTGGATTTCCTTCTGCTGGTAATACCCTGTACCTCCAATAACTTGATAAGGAATTCTTTCATTAGAAAGCACCTCTTCAAAAATCCTACTTCGAACATGGACACGATAAAGGATAGCAAAATCAGAATAATTTTTTCCCTTTTTCACAGCATTACTTATTGTTAAAGCAATATCATTAGCCTCTTTATGTTCATCAAAATATACTTTAATTGTTGGTTCACTACCCCGCTCATTCTTTGTCCAGAGAGGTTTTTCTTTTCTCCTTGTGTTATTTTTTATTAATCTATTTGCCATTTCTATTATATTTGGCGTAGATCGGTAGTTTTCTTCGAGATATAAAGTTGTCAATTCCGGAAAATCCTTCTTTAAATTCAACATTATGCTGACATCTGAGCCGCGCCACCCATAAATACTCTGGTCAAAATCACCAACACATAAGAGGTTTCGGTTCTTTTGCACGATATTGTAGATTATTCCATACTGAATTGAAGAAATATCTTGAAATTCATCCACTAAGACATATTTGTATCTATCCTGATAATATTCAAGAACATGAGGATTTTTTTCAAACATATTTAGACACCAAGTTAACAAACCATCATAATCAATACTATTTATATCTCTGAGTTTATTCATATACAGCTGATAAAAATCTACTAACTTTTCTTGCTCAAGAATATTCTTAATTCTTGAATTCCTAGCAAGTGTCAATCTTTCAAGAACATACTGGGGGTGAAATTCAAGGTTCATTTCTTTTAACATATTTGCGATAATACCAAATTGTTTTCTTTCATCAATTATCTTAAAATTATTATTATATCCAGGGGGAGGATACTTTCTTAAAACACTATTTGCAAATGAGTGAATTGTTGATATATGGGGTTTTGTACCTACTAGATTATTTACTCTTACCTTCATTTCATCGGCAGCTTTATTGGTAAAAGTTACAGCCATTATTTCATTGGGCAAGGCATACCTTTTACTTATAATTTCGGCAATGTAATTAACACTCGTCGTTGTTTTGCCCGTTCCAGGTCCACTAACTACAAGAATAGCTAATTTATTATGCCTAATAACATTTAATTGCTGCGAATTTAGTTTATCGTGTAACCCCACAAATATCACCTCAAAACAATTTTATACAGAAAAATCAATCTGTCATCATCATTTTTTCAATCTTATCTGCAATATTTTGTATTGGTATAGCCAAGCCAATTATCTCATTCTCTGAATTATCTTGAAGTAAAGTTGCGAAAATAACCGCAACTACTTTACCCTCCTTATTAAAGACAGGACTTCCGCTGCTGCCTTTATGAATTGGCCCCTTAATCATGAGAACCTCTCCTTCTATTCCGTTGATCATTATTTTTCCTAATAATTCTCCTTTTTTTACAGTCTTAAAAAAACCTAAAGCATTCCCTATAATTAATACTTCTTCCCCGATATCTATGTTTATCTCGGAAGCCAGCTCTAAAACAGGCAAATCCTTACCTTCAACTTTAAGAATAGCCAAATCAATTTCCGGCAAATTTAATAATTGAGTACCTTGAAAGGATTCCTCAGAGGAGAATATAACATGTAATGTTTTAGCGTCTTTTACCACATGATGATTAGTAATAATTAGGCCCTCAGGCGCTATATTAAAACCCGTACCCATACTTTCCAAGGTGTCTATTTTTACAACTGCGTTTTTTAGTTTTTTTACTACGGGGTCAGCACTTAATTCTGAGGATTTGATTAAAAAGGACAGGGAAGGCAAATTAAATATTTGCAGCCAGCTATTAATTAAAAGAAAGCAAAAAACAGTAATAGTAACTAGGGCAATGGTCTTGGTAGTCTTATTGTTTCTTCCTCTTTTTACTTGTCCAGCTTCGGGATATTGGTCGTTTAATTCTGCGATAAGTTCTATATCTATATCCCTCTCATCCTCAGGGGTTATATCTATTTTCCAATACTCCTTGTCCTTACTCATCATGCATCCCTCCTTCCCCTAGATAAAAAGACCCCCGAATACTTGGAGGTCTTAGATAGAATTTATAAATGGGCTTTTTTTAGCTTATTTAACTTCCTGAAAAATTGGCATAATTACTGGCCTTCTTCCGGTTTTATCATAAAGATGCTTGCTTACGCCATCTCGTATTTGATTTTTAATTTTTGCCCATTCTCGGACATTGTTTTCTAGGAGGCGTGTTACGGTTTTCCTACTAATATCCTTGACTTCATCTAGCAACAATTCGGACTCCCGAGCATAGACAAATCCACGGGTGACTATATCCGGGCCAGCTTGTATTGTCCAAGTCGAGCTATTAAAAGTAGTAAAAATAATTAGTATCCCGTCCTGTGATAGCTGTTTTCTATCTCTTAAGACGATATTCCCAACATCACCTACGCCTAAGCCATCAATAAGAGTTCGTCCAGAGGTAACTTTATCAGCAATCCTTGCCCCGTGATGTGTAAACTCAATGACAGACCCAATTTCTGCAACAAAAATATTTTCCCGAGAAATCCCCAGTTGTTCGGCGAGCTCCGCATGTTTCATCAGCATGCGGTATTCCCCATGTACTGGGATAAAATACTTAGGCTTCACCATACTAATCATTAACTTAAGATCTTCTTGACTGGCATGTCCAGAAACGTGCATCCCGGAAATTGACTCATAAATTACCTTTGCCCCCAATTTTAACAGTTGGTCGATATTACGGGCAACCGCTTTTTCATTACCGGGAATGGGAGATGCCGAAATAATAATTGTATCGCCCATATTAATGGAAATCTGGCGGTGTTCATGCATAGCCATTCTAGTTAATGCCGACATAGGTTCACCCTGACTTCCCGTAGTTAGGATACATACCTCATTGGCCGGCATCTTAATAATCTCGCCGATTTCCACAAGGATACCTTCCGGGATATCCAGATAGCCAAGGTCGGCTGCTATCTCAATCACGTTGACCATGCTACGACCGACTGCTGCAACCTTACGGTTATATTTAACAGCCGCAGTAATAGCTTGCTGAAGCCGATTGACATTAGAGGCAAAACTCGCAAAAATAACTCGTCCTTCAGCTATCGAGAATGCATCATCGATATTTTCACCGACCAACCGTTCTGATTGGGTAAATCCAGGGCGTTCCACATTCGTACTATCGGACATGAGGCAAAGAACCCCTTTGTCTCCAAGCTCTGAAAATTTGTGTATGTCAAGAATACCCCCGCTAACAGGAGTATGATCCAGCTTGAAATCCCCAGTATGCACTATGGTTCCCATGGGCGTATGAACCGCTAAACCTACACTTCCTGGTATACTGTGACTGCCGTTGATGAATTCAACATCAAAAACTCCAAGTTTAATCGTATCTCTAGGTTTAATTTCATTAGTTGTTATATGTCCTAGTTTAGCTTCGTTTAATTTAGACTTAATTAAACCGAGGGTGAGCCTTGTTCCATATACAGGTACATTTAAATCCCGGAGCAAGTAAGGTAGTGCCCCAATATGATCCTCATGTCCATGTGTAATAAGGATTCCAAGCACTAGCTCTTTATTCTCGATTAGGTAAGTGTAATCCGGAATTACCAAGTCGATCCCTAGCATATCCTCATCGGGAAAGGAAAGGCCAGCATCAATCAAAATAATCTGATTGTTATAACGGATTACGTTCATGTTCTTTCCTACTTCCCCTAAACCGCCGAGGGGTATGATTTGTAATTTGCTTTCTTTGGTCAAGTAAATCCTCCTTGTCTTTAGGCCCGGATCTTTGCCAGGCAAAATTAAGTTTAATTCGTTACTGCAGAAACAACCATGAGCATACCCATAAACATAAACGCCCGCGTTGTTTAAAGGATTCTCATAGAAACGGTAATTCTTCCGAACAATAACATTAAAGTATATTATATCTTAAGAACAAAAACTCTGCAAGCTACATCGAGCTTTTTGCTCCAAATGACTATTTTCTACTTACAATTTCAATATTCATCTGTGTCTAAACTTTAATTTCCTTTTTTGAGAAATGCGTACTATCATTTACCTTTGTAACTTTATTTTGCTTACTTTATGGTAGCTCTATTCTTCTTAACCTTTTCAATGGTCCGAGTGATATAGCTATTCAACTTCTCTTCAAAAACTTCCTCTGTGATCTCATTATTTTGAATCATGAATAGGCCCTTTTCCCAACTTGCAGTCAGGATAGGATTCAGTAGCTCCTTTGCTGACAAGCGAACAAATTCAACAATCGCTTCTCCTTTGGGCTCGGGTGAAACAATCTGGGTCTTAGGATTAATTCTAATATAGCCAATACTCTTAAGCTTCTTAATAATCCCGGAACGGGTGGCTGAAGTCCCTATACCACACGTCTTTATCTGTTCTCTTAGCTCCTCGTTTTCAATATACTTCCCCGCTTTTTCCATGGTTAGAACCAAGGAAGCATCGGAAAAGCGAGCGGGAGGCTTTGTTTCCTTCTGCTCTAAATCAAAGGCCGTTACATCGGACTTTTCTTTTTTAATTAGCAGATGAATGGGCGAGGTGGAAATTTCCTCCTCGCTTTTTGAAGGCGTGACATCATAGACCTCTTTCCAGCCTGGCTCTTTCAAGGTTTTGGAATTGGTCCCAAAGATTTCTCCTTTAATTTCTGTCTCTACCTTCACAGTATTGTATTCCGCTGGCGGGAAAAAAATCGCCAGAAACCTTTTCACAATTAAGCTATATACATTCCGGCTATCTACATCCAGCCTAGATAAATCAGCTGTCACATAGGTAGGGATGATAGCATAATGGTCAGTCACCTTGCTATCATCTACGAACCTTTTAGTGGACTTATTTATAGCAAGCTTGCCAAAATCCTTAATCCTTAGAACAAAGTCCTTGAGCGCTGGATTACCGTATAAGCCATTTAATATTTTCGGTATTTCATTTAAAATATCTGTGGATAACACCCTACTATCTGTTCTAGGGTAAGATATCATTTTTTTCTCATAGAGTTGCTGAGCGATTTCTAAGGTGCGATCTACAGGAAGTTTGAAATTTTTATTTACTTCCGATTGCAACTCCGCAAGATTAAAGAGTAAGGGTGGTTGCTCCTTCTTTACCTTGACCTCTACTTTTTTTACTAGGGCTTCTTGCCCCTTCAGCTTTTCGATAATCTCAAGGGCATCCTCTTGGCAGAGATATTTTTCTTCGCTTTGATCCTCTGGTAGCTCTCGCCCTTTCTTCTTGGGCTGCCATTTACCCTTGTAGGCAATACAGCTCTCTTGTGACAGAAAGCTGGCCGTTACCCCATAATGAACCTTAGGCACAAAGTTTCTTATTTCCAATTCTCGATCCACCACTAAGCCTAAGACACAGGTCATCACTCGACCAATGGCAATTACCGACCGCTTATCCTCTTTAAAACGGGCTGATAAAGCCTTTCCATACTGGCAGGTGTAAATTCTACTGAAATTCATACCAAAGAGCCAATCCTCTTTGGCTCTACAATAGGCAGCTTTGGACAGGGAGTCGTACTCGCAAATATCCTTAGCTTCATCAATCCCCTTTTTTACTGCTTCTTCTGTCTGGGAAGATATCCACACCCGTTTGGCAGGTTTTTTCGTTCCACTTTGTTGATAGACTAAACGAAATATATACTCACCTTCGCGACCGCTATCTGTACAGGAGTAAATCATATCCACATCATTTCGATGCATCAGTTGCCTAATCACATCATACTGTTTTTTTGTGCCTGCATTATCAATTACCGTATATTTATATTCTTTGGGAATAATGGGTAAATGCTCTATCTGCCATGACTTATAGGCAGGAGCGTAGGCATCAGGGTAAGCCATTGTCACAAGATGGCCAAAGCACCAGCTTATGATTGCTTTATCATTTTCCGCATAGCCCCTCCCCCTATCGTGCCGTGATATTTCTAAACCTAGCACGCTGGCGAAGCTGTCAGCCACAGAGGGCTTTTCAGTAATGTATAATTTTTTAGTCAATATATTTCTCCCTCACACCATAATATTACACACATCAGTTTCAACCAAGGGAATTTATCATTATCTTTTACTTAAATCCACTATAAATCATAGTAACTATATTATATCAGTTGCGAGAACATAAAACATTCTTCAATTCACTTCAATCCTTCAAAAATCTATATTTCAAGCATAAATAAGCAGTTGCCCTCAGAACCATGCTCTGAGGGCAGCCTTTCTTAGTTATCATCATTCCTTCCTATATACTTCACGGAGTTAGACCGTTTCAGGAGGTCATATTTATGCATACTTGTGCACATTCTCTACATATCTGAGCACATTGCTGACAATGATCATCTTTAAACATTGCACACTCATTAGCACAAGCTTCACAGATATCAGCACATAAAGCACAAATTGCTTTGGAAAAATTGCTATTACGGGCCATAAACTGAACTGCCTGTAAGCATATTTCAGCACAATCATTTAAGGTTTTGATGCATTTTTCCCGGGCCTTGACATCTGCCTCTTGTAAGCAAGCTGTAAAGCATTCTTCACAAGCTCGTGCACATTTGACACAACTTTCAATACAGTTATCCATTGTGGTTGGTGAGTTTGGTAAAACGCCCATTATAATTCACCCCCTTTTTGGGTAGGTTTCTATTATTATGGGTAAAACTGTTTATATATACAAAAAAGCTACATATAACACTTAACTATATCCTAAAAGAGTATTTTTTACAGCTTAAGCTTCAATTTTCTGCAACGTATTTACTCCCTCTTATACCGTGTATATCAGTGTTCATCCGTTGTTGCAGATATTAAACCCTATTGAAACCTCCTTAAAATAAGAAAGCCTTTTATGAACTCCTTTACGTCAAAGTGAAAAACTAAGGAAATTTATTCTTTTCTTTTCATTATAAAAACACCTCAATTCTACTAACTTAATTGAGGTGTTTTTATATATTGTGGATATTAATAGATTAAGTAAATATTATTTCTCCCCCAGCTGAAATATCATAAAAATCTCCTATCGTTAATATTTCTTTTACTTGATCACAAAAATCTTCTTTTTTAAGCTTAAACATTTCTACACTAGCTAGACAAGCATATATTTCTCCTCCGGCATCATGAATCATTTCAACGAATTCCGGTATTGGAGGAATATCTAATTCTTCCATCTGTTTTTTCATCATAGTAGTTGCAAGAGCTGACATTCCCGGAACTGCCCCAACCAAAGTAGGTATACCCATTGCTGGATTGCCAACTGTAGCAACTTTAATTTTATTCATTTTATTTTTCGTAATAGCATCTAACCCAAAAAAAGTGAAAAATACATTGGCCTCGATTCCTTTCATTCTTGCCCCATTAGCCATAATTAATCCTGGATATATTCCTTCTAAGGATCCCTTGGAGATTATAATCGATACTTTTTTTATTTTTTCATTATCTGACATATTTTTATCCCCCTTTATTTAAACACAACTAACAGGTTTGCTTAAGCCAGCTATTTTAGTAGCTTTTAGCAACGGTCCATCAGGAAACAAGTCATATAAATCTTTGGTGGCAATATTGCCTACATTCTTTAATCTTCGAGTAGTTGGCATTTTTTCTGTTTCAGCGAAGTCCTTCCTCAAAAATTCAATTACTCGCCAATGACCTTCCGTTAATTCATGAATACCAATTTCTTTTGCTATTGCAGCGGCGATATCTTTGTTCCATTGATTCATATCAGTCAAATATCCTTCCTCATTAACGTCTACAGAATCACCAGCAATTACTTTTTCCATAGTTAAGCCTCCTTAAAAAAATCTGAGTTTTATATACATACTATTCCATGGTATATTCATTATTTACATGCTAACAGCTCGTCAAGTTTCTTACCACTTTTTTTCATGTGGGGTGGAACAGTAGGAATAGGAATACCCTTTAACAACATGTTCCAGTAAATGTATTTGAAAGCCATTTTGCCCAAGTGGTTTATTTTGGTTTCTTTCAAAAGTGAGAAGGGTCCAATTCCCGGTAACGGAAATGTTCCTTCAACCGGTTCAATATCATAATTAAAATCAATTAGAAATGCTTTATTATATCCTGATTCAATAAAGCAATTAGCATGGCCATCGAAAGATGCAGTCAGTGGTTTCTTATTTATATAGCTTAAAATATTTTCAGTTAATATTTCTGCTGCAAAATGGGCAACTGAACCGGCCTTTGAAGTTGGAATATCAGTGGCATCCCCAATGACAAAAATATTTTCATATGCTTTAGATTGAAGAGTATGTTTATTGGTAGGTACAAAGTTTAAATCATCACCTAAATCAGAGCGTGCTATCAGCTTACTTCCCATATTGATGGGAACCGTTACTAAAAGGTCATAGGATACCTCTTTATTATCAAAAGATACCAGCTTCTTGCTTTCGGCATCTACATGGCTAACATTAAACTTATTTACCAAATTTATATTTTTCTGAGGAAATAGATCACCTAGGACCTCCGAACATTTCGGTTTAGTAAAAGCACTATCTAAGGGAGTAACATAGATAAGTTCAATATCTTTACGAATATTTTTCTTTTCAGAAAAGAACCAGTCTGCTAGAAAAACAAATTCAAGTGGAGCAACAGGACATTTAATTGGCATCTCACTTAAATGAACAACTAACTTTCCCCCCTTCCAATCATTCAACTTACCTCTTAAGGCAACAGCTCCCTCAAGAGTATAAAAGTCAAAAATATCTTCTCTCCATCCCTCATTTAAGCCATCTGTCTCTTCGGGGACTATTTCACAACCAGTTGCGATAATTAATATATCATAAGGGATTATTTCCTGGTTACTTAATACTACTTGGGTTTTTTCCGCCTGAATTAATTCTACAGGAGCCTGGATGTACTCAACTCCTTTAGGAAGAAATTTATTTCTTTCTTTAACCACATCCTGTTCTGAGTAAATTCCAAAAGGAATAAATAGAAACCCAGGTTGGTAGTAATGTTTTTCATGTTGGTCAATAATAGTTATTGACCATTCATTTTTATTAACTTCTTTATCAAGGTGATTGGCCATCATGGTTCCAGCAGTACCTGAGCCTAAAATAAGTATCTTTTTCATTTTAACCTCCACTCCCCTTCTTCATCTGTTGCAATCCACTTAAATTGTTATTTTAACTAGACATTCTTCTACCATATATCTGTTAGTCATTTGCTCCACCTTTTTTATGGAACTTGTTACTGCAGCCATTTGTATCATTAATTCAGATATGGTTATGCATTAATTATAATATATCGTTATAGTAATTAAAAGGTATAATTTAAAAAATTCTAAGAAAAACTATCGGTTAAGTTGGAATTTAACTATAAATTTAAAAAGTACAGCTAGTATAGAATTTCCTTCTGCTAACTGTACCTCTTATCTCTTTTGAAATTAAAGCATTAACCTATTGGAATATGGGATTTAACAATATAAGCCTAGGCCTGTTCCACCTTTAGCTCTGTTTCTCAACTTATCAACTTTATACCAGATTAAATCTATATCTTCTTTTGCTATCCCTGCCCCAGAATCAGATACTTCTATACACATTAGACCCTTAGACCGAGAAATTTCAATTACATCTTAACACATTCAGGGGCTTTGGCGCATTCGGAAACTCCCTTATCCATACTTTGTGCACA
>JUEF01000127.1 GCA_000802045.1 Peptococcaceae bacterium BICA1-8 | reverse complement strand
CTCTAGCATCTTCAAAGTCTGGTACATCCATTTCTTGTCCATTTACTATCTTATATGCTGTACGGACAGCAGCTTCAATAACCCCACCAGTTGCACCAAAAATCACGCCCGCACCACTATACTGGTCAAAAGGTTCATCATACTCCTCATCTGGCAGCTTTGTAAAATCCATACCTACTTGTCGTATCATTCTGGCTAATTCCCGCGTAGTTAGTACATAGTCCACATCCTGAAAATCTTTGGTTCCCATTTCAGGGCGTGCTGCTTCATATTTTTTAGCTGTACATGGCATGATAGCAACATTAACAATATTTTTTGGGTCAAGACCATATTTATTAGCATACCAAGATTTTGTTAATGCTCCACACATTTCATGGGGAGATTTACAAGATGATAAATGTGGTAAAAACTCAGGATAAAAATGCTCTGCAAACTTGACCCAAGCAGGACAACAAGACGAGAGTAATGGAAGCTTCTCCGGAGTTTTAAATAATTTTTCTACTAACTCATGAGCTTCTTCCATTATTGTTAAATCAGCAGTAACATCTGTTGCAAACACTTTATGAAATCCAATTCTTTTTAAAGAAGCTACTAGCTTTCCTGCTACAAAAGATCCTAAAGGCATACCAAAAACTTCACCGATTGTAACTTGAATAGAAGGAGCTGTTTGTACTACTACGTGTTTGGAAGGATCATTAAGAGCTTGCCATACTTCATTAATACTTTCTTTTTCACTGAGTGACGCTGTAGGACAAGCTATAACACATTGCCCACACATGATACAAGTTACATCATTCATATCTTTCTTAAAGGCAGGAGCTATTACTGTCTGTAATCCTCTATTCAAGGCTGTGTAAACATTACATTCTTGGATTTTACTACAGATAGCAAGACAACGTCTGCATTTTATACATTTATTATAGTCTCTTTGAATGGCTGGATTATTATCATGAAAACCATAATCAGGCATTTCCCCTGTATAAGGAATATTTCTTATTCCTAAATTATCGGCTAAGTTTTGCAGTTCACAATTAAGGTTTCTTATACAAGTTGTGCATTCTCGATGGTGATTAGATAATAATAGTGTAACAGCACTTCTTCTAGCTCTATGGACCCTTTTAGTATTAGTATTTATTTTCAAACCTTCCCTTACTGGGTACACACAAGAAGCCTGAAGGTTTCTAATTCCTTCAATTTCTACTACACAAACACGACAAGCTCCAATTTCATTTATATCCTTCAAATAACAAAGGCTAGGTATTTCAATATTGAACATGCGGGCCGCTTCTAAAATTGTCATACCTTTTGGTACCTCATAATCTAGTCCATCGATATTTATTGTAACTTTTTCTCCTAAAGCTTTGATTTCTTCCTGTTCTCTGATATTTTCCACACTAATTCACCTACCTTTATCTCTTATAAATTGCATCGACTGGACACTTCTGAATACAGTTACCACACTTTATACAGACATCTTGATGTATTTTAAAAGGTGGTTTTTTATGTTCTCCTGTAATAGCATTAACTGGACAAATCCTGGCACAAATTCCACAAGCAATACACTTTTCATCAGAGATAACAACTTTTAATAGGCTGTTACATACCCCTGCAGGACAGGTTTTATCTTTTATATGGGCTATATACTCATCTTTAAAATATTGTAATGTACTTAAAACCGGATTAGGTGCGGTTTGTCCAAGTCCACAAAGTGATGAGTCTTTGACGTCTAGACATAAATCTTCAAGAATTTGTAGGTCTTCCATTTCGCCTTTGCCTTTTGTTATTCTTTCTAGAATTTCAAGAATACGTTTTGTACCTATACTACAAGGGATACATTTACCACAGGACTCATGTTGCGCAAATTCTAAATAAAACCGTGCAATATCAACCATACAATCTGTCTCATCCATGACAATCATGCCACCAGAACCCATCATGGAACCAACATCTGCTAAAGATTCAAAATCTATATTTATATCTAGCATTGATTTTGGAATACAACCACCAGAAGGTCCTCCTGTTTGAACAGCTTTAAACTCTTTATTGTCATGTATTCCTCCACCAATATCATAAATTATTGTTTTTAAGCTTGTTCCCATTGGAACTTCTATCAGTCCAGTATTATTAATCTGACCAGCTAAAGCAAATACTTTTGTTCCTTTGCTTTTTTCAGTTCCTATATTTGCAAACCAATCTGCTCCCTTTTGCAAGATTATAGGAATATTAGCATAAGTCTCTACATTGTTGTTAAGAGTAGGCTTTTCCCATAAACCTGCTTCAGCAGGAAATGGAGGCCTTGGATTAGGTTCACCTCTAAATCCCATTACAGACTTAATAAGGGCTGTTTCTTCGCCACAAACAAATGCCCCGGCACCTAATCTAATATCTAAGTCAAAATTAAAATCTGAACCAAGGATGTTATTGCTTAATAAACCCACCTGTTTTGCTTGGTTGATAGCAATTTCTAATCTTTCGACAGCAATTGGATACTCTGCTCTAACATATACGTAACCCTGGTTCGCCCCAATACAGTAGCCTGCAATAATCATGGCTTCAATTACACTATGAGGATCGCCCTCTAATATAGACCTATCCATAAACGCACCTGGGTCTCCTTCATCAGCGTTACATAAAACATACTTTTTATCACTTTGGTAAGATAGGGCAAACTCCCACTTCTTACCTGTAAGAAAGCCTCCACCTCCACGGCCTCTAAGTCCGGATTTTTTTAAACTCTCAATAATATCTTGAGCAGGTGTTTTATTGTTTAGAATTCCGGCTAAAACACTATACCCACCAACTGCGATATATTCTCGTATATCTTCAGGGTTTATAACACCACAGTTGCGTAAAGCAATTCTTCTTTGACTATTAAAAAAGTCGATATCATTAATATTTCTTTGATATCGCCCTGTCTTCGGCGACTTATATAAGAGACTTTCTAAAATTTCTCCATGTTGGACATGTTTTTCTAGAATCTCGTCTACATTTTCAAGTCCTACTTTACAATAAAGTGTATGTTCGGGATGAATAGCTAATATAGGGCCTAGTTTGCAAAACCCAAAACAACCTGTTTTAAATACCTTTACTTTTTCATCAAGATTTCTTTTCTTTATCTCTTTCTCTAATTTTTTTCTAACCTCATTACTTTCAGTTGAAGTACACCCTGTACCGGAACAAACCAGTATATGATACTTTTTTATTTCCTTTTCAACTAATTTATCGCCTAACCTTATATCAATTTCATCACTAATCCTAGACTGCAATTCTTTAAGCTCATCGTATGTTTTAATAGGTGTTAGCATCACACTTTCACCTCTTCGCCAATAGCTGATTTTTTATTAGTCTTTATATAGCTATGCAAAATACCGGGTATATCTAATGGACTTAAACGACCATAAACTTTATCATTTATAGTAATTACTGGGGCTAAACCACAAGCTCCAATACATCTGGCAACTTTTATAGTAAACAATTTATCTAAAGTAGTTTCCCCTTCTCTAATATGCAGTTCTTCTTCAATTGTTTTTAAAATTTCCTGTGAACCCTTAACATAACAAGCTGTCCCCATACAAACATTAATGGTGTACTTACCTTGTGGTTCTTCGGAAAATAGAGAATAAAAACTTACTACACCATTCACAGTTGAAATTGGGATGTCTAGTTTATCTGATACATAGGATTGTACTTCTATCGGTAAATGTCCAAATATTTGCTGAGCTTTTTGTAATATGCGAATTAACATACCCTCTTGTTGTTTGTATTTGTTGATAACTAGATCAAGCTTTTCATATTTTTCTTTATCTTGTCTACTAATCTCTAATTCCATAATATTTATATACCTCCATTGACAATCATTAACTATATAAGTTATTTTTTGGAATAACACTTTGTTTTATACAAAAAATAAAGCCTCCCTTTGACAAGAAAAAGTCAAAGGGAGGCTTTACAACAAATTCTATACCCTTAGTAGAGTTGGCAGGAATATACCAGCAATTGTTAGCCGTTCTAGGAGACGGGGTTCACTGATCACGGATCATGAAATCCAGGTTTGGTTAAATCAAGTGTTTTTGGTCTCATTGTAACATTAGCTTTAGGAATTGACAAGACAACTATTAGCAACCAACTTTGCAAAATATTGATGAAAAGCCTGGGTCGTTGTTAACTCAGGATGAAATGATGTAGCTAACAGGTTATTTTGCTGCAAGGTAATTATCCTGTTATCCAATGTTGCCAGGACATTAATATTCTCACCTGCTCTTTCAACCCAGGGAGCCCTTATAAAGATTAGGGGAATATCCTCATTTGAAACCTGAGGAATGCTTATGGTAGAACCGAAACTATCCAGTTGGCCATAGGCATTTTTCCTTACTGATATATCCATTAAGCCTAAATGTATATAATCCTCGTTCGCTAACATCACAATAATTGCTCAGGGTTTGCATGAAATAATTATTCTCCGTTAATTCCCCCTGAAAGTTATTGATTTTATCCTTCGTATTATATTATTATTGATTCAACAACATAGTTTAATTGAATATGCAGCACTAGGGGAGCTGGAAAGGCCGGCTGAGATTAGGAACCGATGAATTCTTTAACCCTATAACCTGATCTGGATAATACCAGCGGAGGGAAGTGAGGTGAGATTATGTCAATTATAATTACTTGACGTGATTGGGCGCAAATTCCTGAGATGGGGATTTGCGCTTTTTATTACTTGAATCAACTCAGAACCATTAGATTTAATAGAAAGGTGTGAAAAAAATGACCCAATTAGAAGCTGCCCAAAAAGGAATTATTACAAAAGAAATGGAAAAAGCCGCCCGGTTTGATAGAATGAACCCGGAAGAACTGAGGGGAAAAATTGCTGCTGGAGAGGCTGTACTTCCCTGTAATATTAATCATAAAAATATTCTCCCTATGGCTGTGGGCAAAGGCCTCTCTACCAAGGTGAATGCCAATATCGGTACCTCTGATGCCTACCCGGAAATAGAAAAGGAACTGGAGAAACTGTCCGTGGCCGTTAAAGCAGGCGCCCACTCTGTAATGGATTTAAGCACAGGGGGAGATATTGACCTGATAAGAAAGAAAATTATTGAGGCCAGTCCTGTGATGATTGGTACGGTCCCCCTTTATCAAGTCTTGGTGGAGACCCAAAAGAGGGATCAGGGTATGGTGGAAATGACTGAGGACGAGATCTTCGCGGGAATTGAGAAACATTGTGAAGATGGCGCCGATTTTATCACAGTGCACTGCGGTGTGACCCTGGAAGTTATCCAGGAACTAAGAGCCAGAGGGAGGGTGATGGATATTGTCTCCCGGGGTGGGTCTTTTATTACGGCCTGGATGCTGCACCATCAAAAACAAAACCCCTTGTTTGAGCAATTTGACAGGCTGCTGGAGATAGCCCGAAAATATGACGTAACTTTAAGTCTGGGGGATGGGTTGAGACCCGGCTGTCTTGCCGATGCTACCGATTCACCGCAGATTATGGAATTGATTATCCTGGGCGGGTTGGTGAAACGGGCCAGGGAAGCCGGGGTGCAGGTGATGGTGGAAGGACCCGGGCATGTTCCCTTAGACCAGATCGAGGCCAATATGAAACTGGAAAAGACCCTGTGCCATAATGCGCCATTTTATGTTCTAGGCCCGCTGGTGACAGACATTGCCCCCGGTTATGACCACATTACTTCCGCCATCGGCGGGGCCATAGCAGCTTCTTCCGGCGCTGATTTTCTTTGCTATGTAACGCCGGCGGAACATCTGGGGCTGCCCACGGCGGAGGATGTTAAAGAAGGAGTTGTCGCTGCCAGGATAGCCGCTCATGCTGCTGATCTGGTTAAAGGTGTCAAAGGAGCCTGGGAATGGGACCTGGAAATGGCCAAGGCCCGGAAAAAACTAGATTGGAAAAAGCAAATTGAGTTAGCCATAGACCCGGAAAAAGCATTAAAGATGCGGAAAGATAAAAATGAGGACAATCAGGAATGTTGTACGATGTGCGGAAAATTTTGCGCCTATAAGCTGGTCAGTGAATATCTGGGTATTGAGTTTACAGGGTGTTGAATAAAAATAATGGCCTATCCAGAGGGTTTTCCCCTGATGGGCCATTATTTTTATGAGCCTTTCGCAGGCTACATCTTTCAAGTTCGGTATGAATGTCTATCGCTGTTATAGATACGGGAGAAGAATGAGGTAAAAAGGTATTTACAAAAATACAAATAGTACCTATAATAGTTTACAACTGACAAGACAGATGACAAGATTCGAGAGGGAGGATTTTAATGGATAAAAGCAAATTGACAGAAGAAATTAAAAGACTAAGGGAGCAAAGAAAAGCAGTAATTTTGGCCCACTTGTACCAGGTTGAGGAAATACAGGATATAGCGGATTTTACGGGAGATTCACTTGAATTAAGCAGAAAAGCGGCAGAGACTGAGGCCCAAGCCATTGTTTTCTGTGGTGTAAGATTTATGGCTGAGACCGCCAAGATTCTTTCTCCTGATAAAACAGTTTTGCTGCCTGTAATGGATGCGGGTTGTCCTATGGCTGATATGATCGCCGCAGAAGATGTTATCAAGCTAAAAAAAGAGAATCCCCAGGCCGCCGTTGTATGTTATATTAACTCTTCGGTAGAGGTAAAAGCGGTCAGTGATTATTGCTGCACATCCTCAAACGCGATTAATCTTATCAGAAACATACCGGAAAAAGAAATCATCTTTATCCCCGACAAAAATCTAGGCAGTTTTGTGGCCAAACATGTTCCGGAAAAAAAGATCATCCTGTGGGATGGATTTTGTGTTACTCATCATAGGGTTACGGAAAAAGATATCGAGGATGTAAGAAAAAAATATCCTGAGGCCCCTATATTGGTTCATCCCGAATGTAGGCCGGAAGTCATCGGAAAAGCCGATTTTGTGGGAAGTACTTCCCACATTTTGAAATATACCAGGGAAAGCCGTGCTGAGGATCTCATTATCGGCACTGAAATGGGGATATTATACAGGCTTCAACAGGAAAGTCCTAATAAAAAATTTTTCATGCTTTCACCTCACTTGATTTGCCCCAATATGAAAAAAACGAGGCTGGAAGATGTATATAACGTACTCACGGAGATGAGAAATCAAATCAAGGTGGATGCTGTGATCCGGGAAAAAGCGGTTACAGCTTTAGATAAGATGTTGAAATTTTCCTGATATATTCTCTATACAGGGTGGTAATTATGAACAAAAAGTGTGATGTGCTTATAGTTGGCAGCGGACTTGCAGGGCTTTACGCCGCTTTACTGTTGGATCCGTCCTTAAAAGTTATAGTATTAACTAAAGACCTAATGAAGGAATCCAATTCCTATCTAGCTCAAGGCGGAATTGCAGCTGTCTTTGATGAGGAGCATGATAAACCGGAAGATCATGTTAACGATACACTCAGAGCCGGAGCAGGTATCTGTAATCTGCAAGCTCTGCATGTATTAGTTGATGAGGCGGCACAAAACATCTGTAATTTACAAAGGATGGGTGTAAGCTTTGACCAGGAGAACGGAAAACTTTCTCTAACAAGGGAAGGGGGTCACGGCAGGGCAAGGATCCTGCATATTGATGGTGACGCTACCGGTAAAGGCCTCATGGATGTATTAATCAGAAATGCTCAAAGCCGACCCAACATAAAAATTATAGAATACAGCTTATGTGTAGATATCTTGATGAGTAACAATCGCTGCATTGGTGTTTTAGCTCTGGAGAAGGATAAATTAAATTACTATTATGCCAAGTCGGTCATTTTAGCCGCGGGCGGTCTAGGGATGATCTATGGGATTACCACAAATGCATCTACTCTTACGGGGGATGCAATTACCATGGCCGAGCGGGCTGGAGCGGAAATTAAGGACATGGAGTTCGTTCAGTTTCATCCTACGGTTTTCTATAGCAAGGAAAACAAGAGGTTTTTAATATCGGAAGCTGTCAGGGGGGAAGGCGCTGTCCTAAAGAATATCCATGGGGAAAGATTTATGCATAACTATGATGAGCGGCAAGAATTAGCACCGCGGGATGTTGTTTCAAGAGCTATCATAAGTGAGATGGATAAAACACAAGCTGAGCACGTGTTTCTTGATCTAACCCACTTAAACAGGGCATATATATTTAAACGTTTTCCTAATATAACAGGGAAATGTAGGGAATATGGGATTGACATATCAACGGCGATGATACCGGTATCTCCTGCCCAGCATTATCTAATGGGGGGAATTAAAACCGATTTATGGGCCCGGACAAGCATTCCCGGGCTATACGCATGTGGTGAGACGGCCTGCACAGGCGTTCATGGAGCAAACCGACTTGCTTCCAATTCTTTGTTGGAAGCTCTGGTTTTTGCCAATAGGGCCTCGAAAATGATTACTGCCAGCATTGAAAATATCAAAGACCTTTCTCAGAGTAGGGAGCAAAGAACGGAGATGCTTCCCCCAGGTAACTGTGATGTTTCCGCAGAACGGGAAAAAATACAGGTGTCCATGAGAAAGTATGCAGGAATAATCCGGAGTGTGGAAGGGCTTAACAATTGCTGTAAGATGTTAAATGAAATAGAAAATTCTCTGCAGAAAAAGAAATGCCTCAACAAAGAGTTCATTGAGTGTTTTAATATATTAACTACAGCTAAGTCGATTACCCACCAGGCATTGAAAAGGAAAAAAAGCATAGGAGCCCACTATTTAGGGGAAGAAAAGGGGATGCTTAGAGCATGAATTGGTTGATCATTGATGAAAAAATAGCGGACTGGCTAAAAGAGGATATGAATAATGGAGATGTTACAACAGATTCTCTTATAGATGAGAAGTTAGTTGCTTCAGGGGAGTTTATAGCTAAGGAAAACGGTGTGATAGCTGGACTCGAGGTTATGAAAAGGGTCTTTTCGATCTTAGACCCGGGGATAATAATTGATGGCCGGGTAAAAGATGGGGATAGGGTAAAAAAAGGGGAAGTCTTTGCCGTTATTAGAGGTAAAGCAAAAAATATCCTTAAAGGAGAACGACTGGCCTTAAATCTCTTGCAGCGAATGTCGGGTACTGCCACGGAAACCGCTAAGTATGTGGATTCACTACAAGGCTTCAACACCAAATTGGTGGATACCAGAAAAACGACCCCTGGCTTGAGAATTCTGGAAAAATACGCAGTACGAATGGGCGGAGGACATAACCACCGTTTTAATTTATCGGAGGCTGTATTGATTAAAGATAATCATATTAAAGCCAGTGGGAGCATTAAAAAAGCTATCGAGATGGCCGAAAAGACAATTCCACATACCATGAAAATAGAAATCGAAGTGGAAACACTGGAACAACTGGAAGAAGCTATAAATTCAGGTGCTGACATCATCTTACTGGATAACATGGATTGCGGTACGATGAGAGAAGCTGTTTTACGGAATAAAGGCCGGGCTATTCTTGAAGCCTCGGGTAATATTACTCATACAAATGTGCGGCAGATAGCGGAAACAAGTGTTGATATAATCTCTGTGGGAGCGATCACCCATTCTGTTAAAGCTTTGGATATCAGTCTGAAATTTACTTAAACCTTTAAGAAACGGAACCCCCCTGAAGTCAGCAAAACTTTAGGGGGGTTGTTATTTTATGATGCACATAACAAACTTTAAGAAGTATAAAAGATAGTTACAATATAAACAATACATATAATGGAAAATATTTTATAGCAAATAAAGGGAGAAATGGTTTAAGGTGTTCCGTAAAATTATGAATAAAATTAAACTATTAGGTTTTCAGGGTAGTAAAAATAAAACTTTGAAAGAGGACACTTTAACAAAAAATAGCCGGCAGTTATCACATGATTTGCAGGTTAATTTAAACTCACTTAAGGCTGTTTTTGAAGATGCCAGTGATATCGTGATAAGAGAATTTAAAATTGGGGTTGAACAACAGGTAAAAGCCTTTTTGATTTTTGTGGATGGTTTGGTAGATAAGTTTGCGATCAATGAAAGCCTGTTGAAATCCCTGATGCTGGAGGCCCGTCTTGCCCAACCTAGTCAAGGTATAAATAAAGATAATGTGTTTCGATATGTCAAGGAATGTGCGCTGTCCATTGCCAGCGTCAAAGAATCCAGAACACTAAAAGATGCGATAGATGCTGTTTTATCGGGGGATGTTGTATTATTCCTCGATGGTTCAGATACAGCACTAATTATATCCATCCGCGGCTGGGAAACTAGGGGGGTTACCGAGCCGGTCACTGAGACAGTGGTGAGAGGGCCTAGGGAAGGCTTTGTGGAGACTATTCGGACCAATACCGCCCTGATACGAAGAAAAATTAAGAACCCCAATCTGAAAATTGAATCCCTTAAGATAGGTAAAGAAACTCAAACGGATGTCTGTATAGCCTATATAAAGGGCATTGCCAATGAAAAAATAGTCAGGGAGGTTAAGAAGCGTCTTGAAAGAATAGAAATCGACTCTATCCTGGAATCAGGCTATATAGAGTCCTTCATAGAAGATGCGCCCTTATCGATATTTCCAACAGTGGGTAACAGCGAAAAGCCGGATATAGTAGGCGCCAAAATATTGGAAGGAAGGGTGGCAATCCTAGTTGACGGAACTCCTTTTGTGTTGACCGTACCCTACCTATTTGTAGAGGCTTTTCAGAGCAGCGAGGACTATTATTCACGACCCTTCTACAGCAGTCTTATAAGGTGCCTCCGTTACCTCTCCTTTGCAATTAGTATCTTGTCTCCAGCCATTTATGTGGCACTTACAACCTTTCATCAGGAATTGTTGCCGCCCCCTTTGCTCATTACAATGGCGGCATCCGCAGAAGGTTTGCCTTTCCCTGCCCTCATAGAAGCCCTGATTATGGGGATAACCTTCGAAATCCTGCGAGAGGCCGGAGTGCGCCTGCCCCGTCCCGTCGGCCAGGCTATTAGCATCGTGGGGGCCCTGGTGATAGGTGAGGCAGCTGTTTCGGCGGGAATTATAGGTGCCCCCATGGTAATCGTTATAGCTCTTACCGCCATTTCATCTTTTGTAGTGCCATCTATATCAGATGCAGGTGCTATTACAAGGCTTTTTTTAACTCTTTGTTCAGGAGTTGCGGGGTTATTTGGGATCATGCTTGGTATTTCAGGTGTTTTAACTCACCTTTGTTCTCTGCGCTCTTTGGGGATTCCCTATACATCACCGCTTGCACCGGCAACATTTTCCGATATGAAGGATGTATTTATCAGGGTCCCCTGGTGGGCTATGTTGACAAGACCCCGTGTTTTGAGTGTAAAAAACCCTGTCAGGCAAAAAGGTGGGCAGATGCCGAAGCCACCTGAAGATGATACAAAAAATTAGAGTAAGGAGAGAAACAGAATGTTGGAGGATGGAAGAATCACCTATAAACAACTTATATACCTTATTTTTATTACAAGGATCACATTGACATTTACTTATCTCCCTGCCCTGACATCCCCGCCGAAAAACCAGGACGTATGGCTGTCCGGGCTACTGAGTTTCCCTATCCAGTTGTTGTTCGCGGTTCCTGTCTACCTCCTGTGGAAGAGGTTCCCAAGCCAGAGTATCATACAGTACAGTCAGTCCATCGTTGGAAAAGCAGGCAAACTGATAGGGGTGCTTTATGTATGGTTTATTATTCATTTTACTGCAATAACCTTATGCCAGTTCTGCAAATTCCTTACAACCGCTGTAGCACCGGAGACGCCTATGCTTTTTTTTGGGATTTCCCTGACGCTTTTTTGCGCTTATGCCGCCCGGAACGGCGTTGAAGTGATGGGGCGCATGTCTGAAATTATAGCACCCATCATCATGATTGCGTCCATAACAATTGTTGTATTGCTGGCTAAAGATATGAACCTGGAAGTTTTTACTCCTGTACTGGAAAAAGGGTTTCTTCCCGTACTTCACGGCGGATTTACCATTGCAGCCAGATCGGTTGAAATTATAGGAATTGCCATGGTCCTTCCCTACCTGAATGACCGGAAAAAAGCAAAAACTGTTTTTATATTCACTTTTTTATTAAGGCTTATCTTCTTTTTAATAATCACCATTACAATACTGGCTATTTTCGGAGTGGAAGAAGTGAAGAATCGCTTATTTTCATTCTTTAGTGCAGTTAGACTGGTAAGTATCGGCGGTTTTTTAGAACGAATAGAATCCGTCCACATGGGAATTTGGGTACTGGGTGTGTTTATTAAAATAACATTCTACTATTATTTAGCGGTACTGGGAATGGGTCAGTTATTCAATTTAAAAGACTATAGACCCCTCATCCTTCCGGTAGGTACCATTATTATTCCGTTAGGCATATTGATAGGGCCAAGTATTGTCGAATTGAAGGAATTCACCTCCTATAAAATATTTACATGGTATTCTTTGTTTTTTATGGTATTCATACCATCCATTCTTTTATTCATAGCTATTTTCAGGAAAAAAGGAGTGAGACAGAAATGAAGAAACGAACACTTGGTTGCTTCATATTTATATTACTGCTGGTTGTATTAACAGGCTGCTGGAACAGAAGGGAGTTAAATACCCTGTCTATAGTTCAGGCTGTAGGTATTGATCGGACGGAAAACGGACAAATCAGCCTCACTTTTCAGATACTAAAACCTAGTGAAATTAAAACACTGGGTTCAGCAGGCGGAGGTGGAGGAAGTAAAGGCGTATGGACATTGACAAGTACAGGACAGACTATTTTTGATGCTTTCAGGAATGCCACAATGGAAGCAGACAGGAAATTATTCATCCCTTTTAACAAGATTATCGTGATTGGCGAAGAAGCAGCCAGAGCAGGAATTGCGCCACTGCTTGATTTTTTTGACCGCGACCATGAAACCCGGCTTCGTGTCTATGTACTTATAGCCAGAGGAAAAACTAAAGATATAATAGAAGCGGAACATGAGCAGGAGAAAGTCCCTGCAGATGCAATAGAAAGCCTGGTGAAAGCGACTTTTGCCACATCAAAGATACCAAAAATAGATTTACATGAGCTTCTTAAAACCCTTGCCAGTAAAACCAGCGACCCTTTCATTCCTGGAATCGAATTATTAGAAAAGAAAAAAGATGAAATAGATGAAATGAAAGAAGATGAAAAGACAAAAAAAGTGGTTAAACTGGACGGGACGGCAATTTTTAGAGAGGA
The DNA here is from genome assembly GCA_000802045.1 of Peptococcaceae bacterium BICA1-8. GTDB lineage: Bacteria > Bacillota > Peptococcia > Peptococcales > BICA1-8 > BICA1-8. The sequence goes on along the minus strand of JUEF01000127.1, from coordinate 24,044 downwards.
TAAGCTGATAGGCTGGTTCGATGAAATAGAAACGCGAGGACTTCTATGGATTTTGGGCAAGGTGAAAAGCGGTATTATTGTAGTCCCGTCACCCCGGGAGGGAACAAAGAATGTAGCTCTTGAAATCATTAAGGTATCCAGCGAGGTCAAGCCTGAGATGATAAATGGCAGGCTGGTTATTACCGTTGAGGTAAAAGAAGAAGGCAATCTTGGAGAACAAATGTCTGAATCAGTGGACTTAACCAAGCCTGATACCTTCAAGGAACTCGAGAAAAAACAGGCTGCTGCTATAAAGGATGAAATCAATGCTGCTCTTATCAAGGCACAAAAGGAATGGGGGGTTGATATCTTCAAATTTGGTGAGGCAGTGCATCGGAAATTCCCCGGGGAGTGGAAGGAGCTTAAAAAGAGCTGGGATGAAGAATTTCAAAACATAGAGGTTAAGGTAGAAGTAGAAGCAAAGCTTCGCGAGGTCGGTATGTTTACTTATCCCGTAAAAAAAGAAGAATAAAGGAGACAAAGTATAGGATGAAGGTTTTTATATTAATCCTCACTTTTAGCGGAATAGCTTTTATTCAAGTCCCGGTACTTATTAAAAAAAGGCAGTGGGGCGAATTGACAGTTATTTTTATTCTGTTGGCCATTGGTTTTACTTTAAGTCTTCTTCAGACGATAGGCGTTAAAGTACCCGACCCGAATAAAGGTATAGAATTTTTGATTAAGCAAATACATCCATAGAATCGTTATTTTAAAGGACAGCACAAAATCCAGAGAAAGGAGAAAAGCAGCATGCTGGAAAATGACCGGATAACCTACAAACAAACTTAGGTGACAAACCGGGATGGTTCTTGACTTGCGTTGGAAGAGGCAGAGCTCCGCTAACGTAACGATATACTCCCTTAACCATATCTTTTTTCTGTGTATATAGATTAAAGGTCTATTTTTTTATTCTTTTTAAGTTCCTTCCCACATATATCTTTTACTGCAAAGAAAATTGAGGAGGGATAAGTGTGAGTGGTAAGTTAAGGGAGTTTTACCCTGGCGGTAATACTTCATATGGTTTCTATTCTTTCTACGACTTTATAATTGATAAGGATGCAACCCGTATCTTTTGTATCAAAGGGGGGCCTGGGGTAGGCAAGTCAACCTTTATGAAGGCTATCGGCCAGGCCATGCTGGAAAAAGGCTTCGACATTGAGCTTCACAACTGCTCTTCTGATAATAACTCTATTGATGGGCTAGTTATTCCAGCTTTAAAAATTGCATTAATTGATGGTACCGCACCCCACATAGTTGATCCTAAAAATCCTGGTGCTGTAGATGAGATTATCCATCTGGGAGATTTTTGGAATGAAGAGGGAATACGGGCCAATAAGTCAGAAGTTCTTTCCTCTAATGCTAGAGTAGGTCGACTTTTTAAGATCGCTTATTGCAGTCTTAAGGAAGCTAAAGTTGTTCATGATGAATGGGAAAGCTATATTACAGAGAGCATGGATTTTGCCCCAGTAAACAAGATTACCCGCTATGTTGCCAACGAAGTTTTTGCTGGTGTAGAACCTGACTTTAGTCAAGTTGCTAAAGCCAGACACTTATTTGGGAGTGCTATAACACCCCAAGGCGCTGCTAATAAACTGAATAGTATTTTATTAGAGGTAAAAAATGTGTATATTCTCCGAGGAGAACCCGGAACTGGCAAGTCTAGATTTATTGGAAAAATGCTAGACCGAGCTCAGGAAATGGGGATTGATACAGAGGTATATCATTGCCCCTTAGATCCGGAGAAGTTTGACTTTTTAGTTATCCCCAAGCTGAAAGTTGCTTTTATAAATGGAACTGACCCCTTAAAGGTAAATTTAAGTAAGTTTACGACAACAGAAATTGACTTTGACCAGTTTTTAGATCCCGATAAGCTCGATACCTATGAAAAAGAAATTGATTCCTGCAAGGAACGTTTCTGGGAAGCATACCACCGAGGGATTGAATATATCAGTCAAGCTAAAAAGGTACATGATGAGATGGAGGAATACTACATTCCTAATATGAATTTTGCTGGCATAAATGCCAAAAGAGGTGAAATATTAAGTAGGATATTAAAATATGCGAAAGAATTTTAGAGGGCACCCAGGTGGGTGCCCTCTTTTTAACCTAAATAAATGCGGACGCCCAATGGGCGCCCCTACGATTATCCTGCTTTATTTAGAAATTGACTGTTATATAGATCAGCATAAAAACCGTCTTGTGCAAGAAGTTCATCATGGTTGCCTTTCTCTATAATTGTCCCATTATTCATAACAAGTATTAAATCTGCATTGCGTATTGTAGATAGTCTATGGGCAATTACAAAGCTTGTTCTACCTTTCATAAGCTCAGTCATGGCCTTCTGGATATAGAATTCTGTTCTTGTATCAACACTACTTGTAGCTTCATCAAGAATAAGGACAGCAGGGTCAGCAAGCAAGGCGCGGGCAATAGTAATAAGCTGCTTTTGACCTTGGGAGATGTTAGAGGCTTCTTCATTGAGTATTGTATTATAGCCCTCTGGAAGGGTTCTAATAAAGTGGTCGGCGTTAGCGGCTTTTGCTGCCCCAAAAACATCTTCTTCGGTAGCACCTTCCTGACCATAGGCAATATTATCTCTGATTGTGCCATTAAATAACCAGGTTTCTTGAAGCACCATGCCAAAAATACTTCGCAAATCCTTACGTTTCAAATCCTTTATATTGACGCCGTCAACTGTAATAATACCCTCATTAGTTTCATAAAAACGCATCAATAGATTGACAAGAGTAGTTTTCCCGGCACCAGTTGGGCCTACAATGGCCACAGTCTGCCCTTGTTGCACATCTATATTTAAATCCTCGATAAGTGGTACATCTTCTTGGTAGCTAAACTTAACATTTTGAAATTTAACCTCACCCCTGGGGTCTGGAATTGTTTTAGATGTTGTGCTTTCAGGTATCTCTTCCTTTTCATCTAAAATTTCAAATACCCGTTCAGCGGAAGCAATAGTTGACTGCAAAATATTAGCTATATTTGCTGCTTGAGTTATTGGGTGAGTGAACTGTCTTGAGTATTGAATAAAGGCCTGCACGTCACCTATTGCTAGGGTTTGTTGAGTTACAAATATTCCGCCTACAACGCTAACAAATACATAGCCAATATTATTGATAAATTCCATTACAGGCATGATAATACCAGATATAAACTGTGCTCTCCGGCCTGAAGCGTAGAGCTTTTCGTTAATAGTATTAAACTTTTCTATGGTTTTTTCTTCATGCCCGAAGGCCTTAACAATTTTATGACCGGTATACATTTCTTCTACATGACCATTTAGCTCACCCAAAGCTTTTTGCTGAGCTGCAAAATGTTTTTGAGAGCGAGTTGCGATAGCTTTGGTTACAATAACATAAAGAGGTAAGGTCATTATTAGAATAAGGGTCATTATTGGACTTATGGAGAGCATCATGATTATAATACCTAGCAACGTAATTATTGATGTTATCAGCTGAGTCATGCTTTGCTGTAAGGTAGTTGCAATATTATCAACATCATTTGTAACTCGACTTAAAATTTCTCCATGGGTCCGTGAATCAAAGTATTTTAGCGGCAGGCGGTAAAGCTTTTCATTTATATCATTCCTTAAATCATAAACAGTTTTTTGAGCTACACCAGCCATCACAAACTGCTGAATATAACCAAAAAAGGCACTTATTAGATAAAGCACTGCTAATATCAATATTATCTGCAGGATATAATCAAAATCTATTTGTACTCCTTGGACACCTTTTAGTCTAAGCATGACTCCCTCAAATATTTTTGTAATAGCTTTACCCATAATTTTAGGGCTGACAATACTGAACATCGTACTAAGAACAGACATTAGGAGTACTATTATAAGTTGAATTTTATGTGGTTTTAGATATCCGAGAAGTCTTCTTAGTGTGCCTTTGAAGTCTTTTGCCTTTTCTACAGGCATTCCCATACGGGGACCAGCCAGTGGACCTCGGTTCTGCCCTTTGTCTGTCTGCTTATCTTTGCGTTCTTCACTCATGCTAATTCCTCCTCTGACAGCTGTGAAGACACAATTTCGCGATAAACCTCACAAGTGTTTAAAAGGTCTTTGTGTTTTCCAATTCCGGCGATCTCTCCCTGGTCTAAGACTATAATTTGATCTGCATCCATAATAGTACTAACCCTTTGCGCAACTATCAGCACAGTAGAATTCTTTGTTTCCTCCTTCAGTTTTTTACGGAGCTTTGCATCGGTTTTAAAGTCAAGGGCTGAGAAGCTGTCATCAAAAATATAAATATCCGGCTTTCTAACTAGAGCACGGGCAATAGCCAGACGCTGTTTTTGTCCTCCGGACAAATTATTGCCGCCTTGAGCAATAACTGAAGCAAAGCCATCCTGTATTTCGGAAATGAATTCAATTGCCTGGGCAGTTTCAGCTGCATGTAAAACCTCGCTATCACTAGCATCATCTTTGCCAAAACGGATATTTTCACTAATTGTACCAGTGAAGAGAACTGATTTTTGAGGTACAAGGCCGATTTTTGCTCTAAGGGTTTTTTGAGAAACTTCATGAACATTTACGCCTTCAATTAATATATTGCCACTATTTATATCATAGAAACGAGGAATAAGGCTGATGAGTGTCGATTTTCCCGAACCTGTTCCGCCAATAATTGCTGTCATTTCACCTGGTCTGGCTTTGAAGGAGATATTGCTTAGAGCGGGCTTTTCTGCTCCTGGGTAACTAAAGGTAACATTTCTAAACTCAATAAAACCTCTTTGACTGGTGGAGCTTTTTTTAGGGTGCTCTGGGTCTTTGATTTCGGGAACAGTATCGAGAACTTCATTAATCCTTACTGCTGAAACAGAAGCACGGGGAACCATGACAAACATCATGGAAACCATTATTAGAGAGAACATAATTAACATAATATATTGGATAAAGGCCATCATATCCCCTACCTGCATACTCCCATTATCTATACGAATGCCGCCAAACCATATAATGGCTATAGTTGCAAAATTCATTATCAGCATCATTATGGGCATTACAGCTGCCATAATCTGGTTAATTTTTATAGCAGTATTGGTAAGGTCCTTATTGGCTTCATTAAAACGTTTCTGCTCCTGGTTAATGCGGTTAAACGCACGGATTACTCTTATGCCGGTAAGACCTTCTCGGGAGACAAGATTTAACTTATCAAGCTTTATCTGCATGGCTTTAAAAAGCGGCATACCTTTTTTGGCAATGAAAAAAATCACGATAGATATTATGGGGATAACAATAACAATAATGAGTGATAGTTTCAGGTCTGTTGATATAGCCATAATAATACCGCCGATGCCCATCATCGGTGCACTTATCATTATGCGCAGGATTAGCATTAGTACCCGCTCTACTTGAGTAATATCGTTGGTTGACCTGGTTATCAGAGAAGCAGTGCCAATTTTATCGAACTCGTGGAGTGTAAAGCTTTCTACTCTAGAAAAAATGTGTTCTCTAACATCTTTTCCAAATCCGGCTCCTATTTTTGCTGATAAGAAGCTAGCTATAATTGTAGAAATAACCCCACCTGCAGCTACAACAAGCATGAAAAACCCAATTCTTAGAATGTAATTGGTATCACCCTGAACGATACCAACATCAACAATCTTAGCCATTAATGTAGGAAGGTATAACTGAGAAAGGGACTGGAGAAATACAAGGATAAAAACAAGAATTATAGAGCCAGTATATATTTTAAGAAACCTTGATAGCTTAATCAAATGGCATCATCCCTTACTATATTATTATGATAGTCAATAAAACAGCTAAATTTAGCATACCAAAACGATATTAGTTTACTCTTTTCTTTGGAGAATGACAACACATCTACATAATAAAATATTTGGAAAAAAGTTTCTATAAAAATTAAATTTTTCATATAATTGATAACAAAAAAAAAGTGAAAGGAAAATCCCCTTCACTCTTTTAAAATAGAAGTATATAATTTGCCCTTTTAGCTAAGGGCATTTCTACCCCGTTCGTTTGTCCTTATTCGAAGGGCATCAATAACATCAAAGACGAAAATCTTGCCATCACCTACCTGCCCGGTTTTAGCTGCATCACTTATGACTTCAAGAACATCTTCCAGTAATTCTGTTTTAATAACTACTTCTAGTTTTATTTTTGGCAAAAGGTTAATACTCATTTCTTGACCACGGTAAACTCCTGTATGGCCCTTTTGTAAGCCACAGCCAATTACCTGGGTTATTGTTAAGCCGCTTATTCCAAACTTATCTAAAGCATTCTTTACTTCCTCCAGCATATTTGGGCGAATTATAGCTTCAATTTTTTTCATATGAAATATCATTCCTTTCGTTATATTCAAGGCAACAAAATCAATTCTCAATTCTCAATTCTCATTTTTCAATTCTCAATTGCCTTTTATCGGATTTGGAATAATTCTTGTTCCACCAGTAGATACCGTACCGGAATAGGGCAAGCTATCGTTAAATATGGCTGACACGTTATTTAACAAGAATTCACCATAAGCTGACATACCATGTTCACCTATATCTAAGCCTTCAATTTCTTCCTCAGCACTTACCCTTAATCCCACAACAGCATCTACTATTTTAACAGCGATAAAGGTTATTACTACTGTCCAGATAAATACCGCACCTACACCTGTTGCTTGGATAGCCAACAACGATAATCCTCCGCCGTAAACAAGGCCGCCCTCTACAGCAAAAATGCCAATTAATAATGTTCCTAATGCACCACAAACACCATGAACAGATATTGCACCTACTGGATCGTCTATTTTCACAATATTATCAAAGAATGTAACTGCTAGAACAAGAACAACACCTGCGATAGCACCAATAGCTATTGCACCGAGAGGAGATACAACCAAGGCTCCGGCAGTAATTGCTACAAGACCTGCTAATGCACCATTTAAGGTTAAGGTGATATCAGGTTTTCCATATTTAACCCAAGAGTAAACCATAGAACTGATTGTACCACTGGCAGCGGCTAAAATTGTAGTGGAGGCAATTAGGGTAATATCGTTATAAGCATTACCGGAAAGGGTACTGCCAGGGTTAAAACCAAACCAGCCAAACCACAGGATTAAAACACCTAATGCACCTAGAGGGATACTGTGACCTGGGATGGCATTTACATTTCCGTCTTTATCATACTTACCAACCCGACTACCTAAAAGATAGGCAGCTACTAAAGCAGACCAGCCGCCAACACTATGCACAACAGTTGAGCCAGCTAAATCTATAAAGCCTCGTTCGGCTAACCAGCCGCCGCCCCAAATCCAATGACCTACAATAGGATAAGTAACACTAGTGATTACAAAAGCTAAAATTAAATATGCTGCAAATTTTATACGTTCTGCAACTGCCCCTGATACTATTGTTGCTGCAGTAGCGGCAAATACTGCTTGGAAGAACCAGAAGCCTAAGGTGGGGATACCAAAATCCAATTCACCAAAGCCTTTAACTAGAAAGCCGCTAGTACCCACAAGACCTGCTGCATCTGTTCCAAACATAAAGGCAAAGCCGATAACGTAAAAGGTAATTACACCGACAGCTATAGTCAGCATGTTTTTCATTAAAATGTTTACAGAATTTTTTGAGCGGGTAAAGCCAATCTCAACTAGGGAAAAGCCTGCATGCATGAAGAAAACCAGGAAACCGGCAATCATAATCCAAATAGTGTCAATTGCTATGGTGACCTCTTCTAAAGTTTCAGCTGCAAATGCGGGAGCTGCCATTACCAATAATAAGAATATTAAGCTTAATAAACACAATAGTTTTTTCATTTTTCAAAACACTCCTTTTGATTAAATTTTATTTTTTTAATATATAAAAACAAAAATGTCCATAATCCTGCTCCTGGGGGGAACAGAACTACGGACATCGTTGCCCAAAAACTATACTGTTTTAAAGCTCGTAATCATAAATTACTTTCTGAGCGATTGTTTTAATAGGAGTTCCCGTGTCCATGCTTTTCCTCTGAAGATAACGATGGGCATCAGGTTCGGTCATTCCTTTTCTATTAATTAGAATCTCTTTTGCTTGAGTAATTTTCTTTTTTTCTGCAAGGGCTTCGTTAAGCTTAATTATTTTTTGTTCCAATTCGGTTATTTTTTTGTAACTGGCTATTGTAGTTGTAAGAGTAATTCTAAACTGCTCTTCGGTAAAAGGTGTTGTTAAGTAAGTAGAAGCATAGGCTTCCTTGTTGATTATATCTTCTACCGACTGTCGATAAACAGCCTGGGAGACTATAAAGATTACAGGTGCTATTTTTTCTCGTGTTATTATTTTACCTATTTGGATACCATTAGGTCCATAAGAACCGGGATCAAAAATAATTAATTTAGGTGATTGCAGTCTGGTTAATCTTAATAGGTTATCAGCATCCTTTGCTTCCTGGACTGAGGTAGAGCCCATGTGATTTAAGCAGCTTTTGATCTGCTTGGATAACTCTTTGCCTTGAATTCCTAACACTATAGATGTCCCCATTGGCCATAAGCTCACCTTCCTAAAAATAAAACGTCCTAGTAAAAGGTATAAATACCTTTTACTAGGACGTCTTCGTCCGTATTATAATTATTGTGCGCCATTGCACTTTAGTTGTTTTTATTTTAAGTCAGTAACAATTATGTGTCAACTAGGATAGGAAATGTATACATAATATTTGAAGTTGCAATAAGATATGAAATTTTATTTGAATAGTAAACTATTTATTGACAAAATAATTAACCATATATAATATTAACCTAGTTAACAAAAGGAGGAGCCTGAGGGAAATGGTAAGTAATAAGGATAAGGTTCTTGAACTAGATAGCGTAATGCAAAAAATAGTTAAAGAGTTTGGCTGTCAATTTAATTCTATTCTTCCCGATAATATTACACCAACACAATTCTTTTTGCTTAAGCTGATTTATGATAATAAAGATTGTAAGGCAGCTGATATAGCTCACTTTTTTGGAATCTCGCCTGCTGCGGCAACGAATATGGTGGAAAGGTTATACAGGAATAATTGGATTGAAAGAATTAGAAGTGAAGAGGATAGAAGAGTAGTATGTTTAAAGCTTAATGAAAAAGGTGAAAAGCTACTCAAACAAATTGAAGAAAGAAAATTCCAAATGCAGCTTGAACGTTTTACGAATATAACAGATGAGGAACTGGATGCATTAATAGCTATCTTCAATAAAGTATTAGATACTAAAATTTAAGATGTCGAGATTGCCACGCTCGCGAGGATCTGGAACGAGTATATTTTTTTAGATAAAGATGACTGACCAGTCAGTTTTTGGAAATGAGAGGAGAAGATACCCATTGAATTATTTTAAGAAATGGTCTTTGTTAACAATCGTAGTAATAAGTGTTCTTTTTGTATTTGGCTGTGGAATCAAAGCACCGGAGGAGACACAAGAGGTAAAAGTAAAAGTAATTCCAGTGGAAACCCTTGAAGTAACAAAAGGAGAGTTTAAAAAAACCTTAACACTAAGTGGGGTAACTAATCCTAATAACACATTAAATGTCACTCCAAAAATCGCAGGAGCTGAAAAGGTAATAAATATAAATATAAAGGAAGGGGACAAGGTAAATAAAGGGCAGACCTTAGCACTCCTAGATCAAAGTACGATATTAATTCAACAAAACCAAGTTCAGAAGGTTTATGATGATGCATTAATAAACTATGAAAGAAATAAAGCTTTATATGAGGTAGGCGCAATCCCCAAAGCAAATTTTGAACAGATTGAGACTACCCTGTATCAGGCTAAAAATAATTTAGATGCCCAAAAGCTAGCACTTAATAATACAATTGTTAAAGCTCCCATAAGTGGGATAGTAACTGCTGTAAATGTTGTAGAAGGAGGTCTTGTCACTGCCCAAACTCCCCTTTCTACAATTGTCGATGTAAGCAGTCTAGAGATCAATACAAGTATTAACGAAATACAAATTAAAAAAGTAGCTCAAGGTCAAGAGGTTGAGATTATCGTACCTTCTGCTAGTGATAAAGTGTATAACGGGAAAATTAACTATATCAGTCCTGTTACAGATGAAAGGACTAAAAGTTATCCGATAAAAATCAAAATTGATAATTCTAAAGGTGAGCTTAAGGCTGGTATGTATGCCAAAATAGGGCTGACAACCGATGTCCTTAAAGATGTTGTTAAGATTCCAAGAAAAGCAGTAACAACAAGAGATGGAGAAAATAGAGTATTTGTCGTCGAAGAAGGTAAAGCAGTTTTGAAAAAAGTAAATACTGGATTAAGTAATGAAACAGACATTGAAATTATAGATGGTCTGAATGTGGGTGAAAAATTAATTATTACTGGTAACGAGGATATAGTACATGGTGACTTAGTTACTATCGTAAATAGGGGTGAAAACTAAATGAAGCTCTCTGATATAGCTATAAAAAGGCCAGTCACCATATTTATGATAGTCTTAATCGTTCTCATATTAGGTGGAGTTTCTTTAACTAAGCTTTCAGTGGATCTATTTCCAGAATTAAACCTGCCGGTAGCAGTTACTGTTATCAACTAGGAGGGTGTGGGCCCAGAAGAAATAGAACAAATTATTACAAAACCTGTGGAAGGTCAGCTAAGCACTTTGACCGGTATAGAAACTATTTCATCGAGAAGTTCCGCAGGCAGCTCCGTAGTTATTACCCAGTTTAAATGGGGTACTAATATGGACCAGACTATGATTGACTTACGAGATAAGGTCAATCTTATTAAATCTTATTTGCCAGATGAAGTCAGTCAGCCAATGATTATGAAACTTGACATTAATGCAACTCCGATTGTGCAGTTGGGGGTTACTGGTGAACAGGATTTAGATCAACTGGAAAAGATAGTAGAAGATAAGATTCAGCCTCGCTTAGAAAGGATCCCCGGGGTTGCCTCTGTTCAAGTATCAGGAGGAAAAACTAGGGAGGTGCAGGTTGAACTTGACCCCTATAAGCTCGAAGCCTACAATTTAACCTTAAATGATATTGCAAATGCAATTCGAACTGAAAATAATAATGTTTCTAGCGGATATATCGAAGAAGGGGAAAAAGAGTATTTAGTTAGAGTGAAAGGCGAATTTAGAAGTTTAGATAGTTTAGAGGACATATTGATACCGCTAAAAACAGGAGGTACCCTAGAACTTAAATATTTAGCGGAAATTAGGGATGCTTACAAAGATGTTAGTAGCTTTACTTTACTAAATGGTACTCAAAGCTTGGCTCTAAGTATTCAAAAGCAAAGTGATGCTAATACTGTTAATGTTTCTGATAATGTAAGTAAGGTTTTGGCGGAATTAGAAAAGGAACTTCCAGGAAAAATTGAAATCAAAAAAGCCTTTGATCAGGCGGATTTTATAAGAAATGCGATTAAGAGCGTTGCTGTCAATGGTATGATTGGTGCAGTTTTGGCAGTTGTTATACTAATGTTATTCTTAAGGAACTTCAGAAGTACTCTTATTATTGCAACAGCAATCCCAATCTCAGTAATTACAACATTTGTTTTGATGTATTTCGGAAAATTAACATTAAACTTGATTTCTTTGGGTGGCTTGGCACTTGGTGTAGGGATGATGGTGGATAATGCTATTGTTATCCTGGAAAACATTTACCGCTATCGGCAAAAGGGCTACAACCGTATTGAAGCGGCAAAGCTAGGGGCTCAGGAAGTATCCTCAGCTATTATAGCTTCGACCTTAACGACAGTTGTCGTATTCCTACCAATTGTTTTTGTTGAAGGAATTGCATCGCAAATCTTTAAGCCCATGGCTTTAACCGTTTCGTTTGCTTTAATTGCTTCGCTGTTAGTTGCCTTAACTTTAATACCTATGCTGAGTTCAAAATATCTAAAAGTTGATACTAATGGCAATGGCAGTTTTATTAAGGAGATAAGCAGGGGATGGCTTCGTTTTTTAAATGTCATTGATGAAAAATATAAAGGATTATTAAAATGGGCTCTAAGGAAACGCAAAACAGTTATATTTAGTACACTTATTGCATTAATCGGAAGTATTGCTCTAATCCCCTTTGTTGGGATGGAATTTATTCCAGAACAGGATACGGGTAGATTTTCGGTAAGCATTACTCTTCCTAATAATACTGTTTTAGAGCGAACTGAAAAAGTAGTGCTGGAAGTAGAAAAAGTTGTTGCGGGTATTCCTGAAATAGATACTGTATTTACTTCTGTAGGAAGTAGCGGCGGATTTTCTCTCGGAGGGGGCAGTAGTACCAATAGAGGTAATATCTCTGGAGAGTTGGTTGCGCTTAAAGAGAGAGATAGAAATATCGATCAAGTACTTGATGAAATTCGCGAAAAAACTGTAAATATTCCAGGTGCAAAGATATCGGTAAGTTCTGAAGGTAGTAGTGTTATGGGTTCGGGCTCTGCTATTTCCTTAACAATTAAGGGACAGGATTTGGAAGTATTAAAAAATTTAGGTGATCAGGTAGCAGAAAAAGTTAAAGGAGTATCAGGGGCAAGAGAAGTAACCACCAGTTTAGAACAGGGTAGCCCTGAACTTTCTATATATATCAATAGAGAAAAGGCAGCTCAATATGGCGTTTCTTCTTATCAAGCAGCCCAAAGCCTAAGAAGTGGTTTGCAGGGTGCTGTAGCTTCAAAATATCGAACCGCTGGTGAAGAAATAGATATTAAGGTAATTCTAGCTGAGGATACACGAACAAATATTGAAGATTTAAAAAGAATAATGGTTCCTAGTAATCAAGGGTTTAGTATTCCCTTGGAAGAGGTTGCTGAAATAGATTATAGCACTGGCGCAACTACCATTAGTAGAAATAATCAATCCCGTGAAGTTACGATTAGTGGTAGTATCAGCGGCAGGGACTTAAAAAGTGTAATGCAGGATATTGATATAGCAATAAAAGATATTAACATGCCACAAGGATATCTACTGGAGACAGGTGGCTCCAATAACGATATGATGGAATCCTTCCAAAGCTTAGGGTTGGCATTAGTGCTATCTATAATTTTAGTATATATGATTTTAGCAGCACAGTTTGAGTCCTTGCTTTATCCATTTATTATTATGTTTAGTATTCCTCCTACACTAATTGGTATAGTCGGAGGGTTATTAATTACAGGTAGAACATTGAGCGTGCCTACCTTTATAGGGATTATCATGTTGGCAGGTATAGTTGTTAATAATGCCATAGTACTGGTCGATTATATAAATACTCTGAGAAGCCGCGGGTTAGAAAAATTGGAGGCTATCTTAGAAGCGGGTCCGACACGATTAAGACCTATTTTAATGACAACACTAACAACAGTACTGGCCTTAATACCCCAAGCATTAGGCATTGGCGAAGGCTCTGAAGTTTCAGCACCTATGGCTACAGCAGTTGTGGCCGGACTTAGTTTCTCTACTTTAATTACTCTTATCTTAATACCAGTTATGTACTATATTCTTGATGAACTTAGTTTAAAGTTTAAAAAGAAAAAGAAATTACCAGATGAAGCTATTTCCCAAAATATTTAGGTTAGGACGGAAAAAAGTAATAATTATTGATAAAAAGGTTGATACTAATATTAATAATAATTATAAATTAAAAAAAGGGGAATAAATATGGACCAAAAAAACAAATTAGACCAAGTCCCACTAGGTGACGTATCTGAACAGGAACTCCAACAGATTAAACAGTTGGAACAGAAGCTAGAAGATAAATTTTATCTTATTGCCTTTAATAGAAAATAATTATTTAGCCCTTCGGGGCTTTTTTTTATTCATATTATTGCTAGCTGGTCCATATATTTAAATAAGAATCGAGAATACTTGGTTGGGGCAAGCCTTATAGATAGAGGGGGAGATTTACTAATGCCTGAACTATGGAAACCGCAGTCGCGAAAAACTTTGGGTAATAATACCCAATACTATAGGGGGAGAGCAAAAAGGGATTTAAGCATATTAAGAAATAGGCTGTTTATGCAGACTATGTCGGTACTTGTAATTTTCCTATTTATTTGGGTAGTATTTCAGTTTAATGGGCCACTATTTATTGGAATGCAGGATGCTGTTAGAACATGGTTTACTAAGGATACTGATGTTACTCCTGTTGTTAATGTTATAAAAAAAATTGGTATTTATGGGGATTCTTTTGAAAGAGCAGGTTACGAGGTAATAGCTCCTAATGTAGAAACCACAGTGCTAGAACCTATGACAATTCCTGTATCGGGAACAGTTACTAAACCTTATGGATGGACTATGGTTGAGGGGCAGTCTTCCTTTCATGATGGAATTGAAATTGAGGCTCTCCTGGGTACAACTATTAAAGCTGCCTATGATGGGACAGTTTTAGAGATTGAAAATAAGGAAGAGACAAGGAATATCACAATTTCTCACAAAGATGGTTTAGTTACAACATATAGCTATTGCAGTGAGGTCTTAGTTAAGGTTGACCAGCAGGTTACCCAGGGGCAGGTTATTGCAAAAGTAGGAAGCAGACCAGGCGAAAAACAGGGCAAGTTGTACTTTGAGGTTAATAAACTAGGAGAACCGATTAATCCTATGGATCTTATATCTACCTCCCAAGGCATTTGATTAGAGGGCCGTTGAAAAACGGCATCTCTCTGCGTTAATTTTTAACCCAAGGTCCTCGACGTATTCATATACGACTGCGGCCTTGGGTTAAAAATATGCCTTGAGATATACCATTTTTGAACGTCCCTAGTTAAAAAAGTGGCGCCTTGTTATCTACCACTTTTGAAGGCTCTTTAATGGCAATTAAAATCTCCAATTTTTGAATAACTCTAGTGGATAATTATAATTGATGACATAGGCGTAACTAAACAAAGTGAAATGAAATTTTTATCTAACTGAGCCCTTGGCTCAGTTATTATTTTTCGCGCCCACGTGCCCACGTGCCCACGAGCAGACGAATAGACGTATAGACGAGCCGACGAGTCGACGAATACACGCTACCGTTTGCCTTTTTTTTTATTTCAGAGTACTATATTTGTATACCATAATTTAACTTTGGAAAGGAAATAATAGATGCGCCAGTTAATTGAAAATAAAATTTTGCCAAAAGTAGAGAAGCCTTTACGATATTTGGGTGATGAATGGAATGTAGAAAAAAAAGATTGGGATAGTGTTCGTCTCAAGACGGTTTTTGCCTTCCCTGATATATATGAAATTGGGATGTCCCACTTGGGGCTTAGGATTATTTATCATCTTGTTAATGACAGAAAAGACTTTTTAATGGAAAGAACTTTTGCACCCTGGACAGATATGGAGGAGGAACTCAAAAAAAATAACCTACCTTTATTTAGCATCGAGTCCTATAAGCCTTTAAATGAGTTTGATGTAGTCGCCTTTACTCTTCAATATGAAATGAGCTTTTCTAATATTTTAAATATGCTTGACTTAGGCAGGGTTCCTGTCTGGAGTTCTGAAAGAGGTAATAGTGACCCCTTAGTTATAGCAGGCGGGCCTTGTGCCTATAATCCTGAACCCTTAGCTGATTTTATTGATGCTTTTGTCATTGGGGAAGGAGAAGAAGTAACTCTCGAGGTTTTGGACATTATTGCTCGGCATAAAGAGGCAAGAAATGGCCAGCTGGAAAGAGACCAGCTTTTAGAGGAACTTATTGGTGTACCTGGCGTATATGTGCCTAAATTTTACCAGGCAGATTATCTCCCGGATGGAAAAGTGAAAGAAATTCAGACCTTACACAAAAATGCTCCCAAAACCATTGCTAAAAGATATATGAAAAATTTGGATACTGCCTTTTTCCCTACTAAGCCAATTGTCCCGTACCTGGAGGTTGTTCATGACAGAGCCATGCTGGAGGTATTGAGGGGATGTACTAGGGGCTGTCGTTTTTGCCAGGCTGGAATGCTCTATCGTCCTGTAAGGGAGCGGCATCCTGAAGTATTAAAGGAACAGGCGGAAAAACTTATCAGAAACACAGGGTATAATGAGATTTCTCTAACCTCTTTGAGTTCAAGTGATTATACCTGTATCGAACCAGTAATCAAAGAGCTTTTAGACAAATATAATGAAGAAGGCATAGGTATTTCCTTACCATCCTTAAGGGTGGACTCTTTTTCTATGGGTCTGGCTAACCAGATGCAACGGGTAAGAAAGAGTAGCTTGACCTTTGCCCCTGAGGCGGGCACCCAGAGGCTTCGGGATGTAATCAATAAAGGTGTGACTGAGGAAAATCTGATGCAGGTCAGTGAGGCCGCATTTCGAGAAGGCTGGCATAAAATAAAGCTTTATTTTATGCTGGGATTGCCAACTGAGACAAATGAGGATCTGGATGGCATTGCTGACTTAGCCTATAAGGTACTTGTTCTAGGAGATAAGGTTCGCAGAGAACAAGGGGTGAAAGGACTCCAACCCCAGGTAACTATTAGTGTTGCCGGCTTTGTACCTAAAGCCCATACACCTTTCCAGTGGGTACCCCAAACCAGACTAGCTGAGTTACAGGAAAAACAGCAGTATTTGAGAAGTAAAATTAGAAATAAGAGAGTCACCTTTAACTATCATGATGCCCAACTGAGTTTTATAGAAGCTATTTTTGCTAAAGGTGATAGGAAACTAGGGAAAGCTCTATTTACTGCCTGGCAAAAGGGCTGTAAATTTGATGGCTGGTCCCAGCATTTCAAATATGAAACCTGGCTGGAAGCTATCAAAGAAGTAGGCTTAGACCCTGAGTGGTATGCTTATCGAGAGCTGGACTATAATGATATTCTCCCTTGGGAGCACATTAATATAGGAGTAAAAAAACAATATTTAATTCAAGAACACCAGAAGGCTATGGAAACAGCGGTAACAGGGGACTGCCGTTTTAAAGACTGTACTGTTTGTGGTATCTGCCAGGATTTTGATGTAGCTTTGGATTTAAAAGGAGGCAAACTCGGTGAACTTAAGAGTTAAATATGGTAAAACCGACCAGGGAAAATTTATTTCCCATCTGGATTTAATTCGTGCCTGGGAGCGGGCTTTTCGAAGAGCAAAAACTCCTATTTCTTACAGTCAGGGTTTTAATCCCCATCCCAAGGTATCTTTTGGGTCAGCTTTAGCAGTAGGGTTAACGAGCACAGGAGAATATATGGATATTGTTTTAAAAAGTAATTTCCCAATACAGGAAATTAAAGGAGAATTGGCGAAATATTTACCTGCTGGTTTGATTGTGTATGATATTAAAGAAATAGACCCTAAAGCAACCCCTTTAATGGCAGTTATTAATAGGGCTAAGTATTTAGTGAGGATTAATCTTATGCAGGAAGTAAATCAACAAGAATTAGATAATATTCTTCTCGATTTACTAAAGCAAGAGAAAATAGTAGTACTGCGTAATACCAAGAAGGGCTTACGGGAAAGGGATATTCGTTCGGGTATCTTTGAATTAGAAGCAAAAGTCAAAGATAGAAATAAAGTTGAGCTGGAAATGGTCGTGGAAACTGGCAGTGGAGGTAATGTGCGCCCAGAGGAGGTTGTTGCAGCTCTTCAGGAAAAAGGATTATCTATAGAATCGGAAACAATAAATATTCATCGAGAAGGTCTATATATCAGTAGTGATGCTGGCTTAAATACCCCCCTCAGTGTCACAGCTTAAGGAGAGGAGTTTATGAACAAAGAGATTATTGTACAGTCTAATGAGGATGAAACTCAAGTTGTAGTTTTAGAGGATGAACAATTGGTAGAGATATACATTGAACGCAGTGTAAGTGACCGTTTAGTAGGGAGCATTTATAAGGGTAAGGTTGAGAATGTATTACCTGGAATGCAGGCTGCTTTCGTCGATATTGGCATGGAAAAGAATGCTTTCTTATATGTTGAAGATGCTATCATAAGCGGTTCTTATCATGATAATGGTGCCAAGCTTAATATAAGGGATATCCTAAAGGAAGGGCAGGAAGTTTTAGTGGAGGTTGTCAAAGAGCCTGTGGGCAATAAAGGCCCGAGGGTAACTAGACAATTGACATTACCTGGCCGCTTTCTGGTTTTTATGCCCAGCCTTGATTATGTAGGTATTTCCAGACGCATATATGATGAAGGAGAACGGGAGAGGCTTAAGAATATTGTGGAAAAAATCAAGAGTAAGGATGTAGGCGCTATTATTCGTACTGTAGCTGAGGGTGCCTCCGAGGAGGAAATAGCTGAGGATTTAGAAATACTCCAAAAAACCTGGCAAAAAATTCAGCATAAAGACAAAATATCCGGAGCTCCCGTTCTAATTCATAAAGATTTGGAGCTGGTGAAAAGAATTTTGCGGGATGTGGTTACTGATGATGTCCGGAAGATAACAGTAAACTCCCAATTTACCTATGAACAGATCATGGAGCTTGCTGGCAACAAAGCTCTAAAGTATAAGGTTAACCTTGTTGAAGAACAGGATATATTTTCTAAATATAATATTCGTCAGGAAATAGCCAGGGCTTTAAAGAGAAAAGTTTGGTCAAAAAGCGGTGGATATATAGTAATTGACCAAACTGAAGCGTTGGCAAGTATAGATGTGAATACTGGTAAATATGTGGGCAGTGTAGATTTAGCAGATACAGTACTGAAAATAAATTTAGAAGCAACAGTAGAAATAGCTCGCCAGCTGCGTCTCAGAAATATAGGCGGAATAATTATTATTGATTTTATTGATATGGAAAACGAAGAACATCGCAAAGAAGTGTTGCTGAAACTAGAGGAACAGCTGCATAAGGATAAGACTAAGGCCCACATTTTAGGCATAACCTCTTTAGGGCTAGTTGAAATGACACGCAAAAAGGTGCGGCACTCTTTGAGTACTTCATTGGAAAAAATTTGTCCCTGTTGTGAGGGTAAGGGAAGGATTTTCTCGGAAAATACCATTGCCATTAAAGTAAAGGAAGAACTTCGAGAATTAGCCAGCCGTACATTGGCAGAGACGATTTTAATTAATGCCCATCCGGATGTAACATCACTTCTAATCGGTCCGGGAGGAGCAATGTTAAAACAGTTAGAAAATAGACTAAAAAAGGAAATAATAATTCGTGGGAGAAAAAATTTGGCTCTCGATGAATATGAGATTCAGGTTGTCTATGGGGCCCATGAATTAAAAAATAATGTTATTCCCGTTGAAGAAAACCAAGTGGTTAAGGTGAGGATCGAAGAAACCCACAGTCAGAGGCCCAGTGATGGAATTGGTAGGATTGAGGGCTATATTATTGATATCGAAAATGGGGGTAAGTTGGTTGGTCAAGAAGTTCTTGTGGAGATAGTAAAGCTATATAGAACAAATGCTAAGGCAGTGATTCTACAGTAATAGGCCAATTTTGGAGGAATGTATGGGTATTTTTGCATTGGGTGATCCCCACTTGTCATTTAATGAAAAAGGTGAAGCATATAAACCTATGGGTATTTTCGGGGAGAACTGGTTGAATCATGACAGAAAAATAAAAGAAAACTGGGAAGCTTTGGTTTCACCAGAGGATATAGTACTAGTACCAGGGGATTTATCCTGGGCACTAAAGCTAGAGGAGGCAAAATATGATCTGGAGTTTCTGGGTCAATTGCCAGGTAAAAAAATAATAGTAAAGGGTAATCATGATTTATGGTGGCAGGGAATTGGCAAGGTTAGAAAACTTCTGCCTGAGAGCATAGAAGCTATTCAAAATGATCATATCCTACTAGCAAATAAGATCGCAATCTGTGGAACTAGGGGTTGGACTTGTCCGGGGGAAAAAAATTTTACAGCCGATGACTGTAAAATTTATGAGCGGGAGTTAGGGCGACTTCGCCGATCACTAGCAAGCATAAATGATGATGTTAAAGATATAATAGTAATGCTGCATTACCCTCCCACTAATGGAAAACACGAAAAAAGTGGATTCATTGAATTATTACTTGAATATAAGGTGAAAACCTGTGTTTATGCTCACCTGCACAGTGAATCTATAAAAGGAGCTTTACCAGAGGAAAAATGGGGGATAAATTTTCATCTTGTAAGCGCCGATGCGGTGGGTTTTACACCTAAATTAATAGTGAAAAATTGATAGTAGGGAGCGGTTTCCATGCCGCCCCGTAATAGTTAACATCTGGGACGAATTGTTTGTCGGTGACATCTTGTCGCAAGGGCATCTAAGGTTAAAATTAAAGATTTTCGAGAAGTAGGGGCGCGTATTGCGCGTCAGTCCCATTTGCTTGTAACTGCGGACGCGCAATGCGCGCCCCTACAGAAATAAATTGTTTGGTTTTTTCTGTAGCACAAACGGCCCAGCCGTTTCGAAACTATTGACTTGCAAATACAGATGTAGTATACTTTTTTATTGTAGGCAGTAGACTCAAGTTTACTGTTGAAACCGCACGGGTCGGGTATTAAAGCGAAACTTGCTACCTAGACTTGGCGAGTATGAAACAGGGAGGTGTAACAATAATGTATGCAATAATAGAAACAGGCGGTAAACAGTATAAAGTTCAAGAAGGCGATACTTTAAAAGTAGAGCTTTTAGATGTTGAAGCTGGCCAACCTGTTGAAATTGACAAGGTTTTGATGGTAAGCAAAGATGGTCAAGTAAAAGTTGGTAATCCTTTTGTGGCCGGAGCTAAAGTGACTCTAAAAGTTGAAGATCACGGTAGAGGTAAAAAAATAATTGTCTATAAATATAAGGCGAAAAAGAACTATCGCAGAAAGCAAGGTCATCGTCAACCTTATACAGCAGTAGTTGTAGAAAAGATTCTTGCTTAAGAATTATGATAAAAGCAGTTATTTTTCGAAATTCTCATGAATACCTGGTTGGTTTTGAGATATCCGGTCATGCTGGCTATGCTGAGATAGGTACAGACATTGTATGTGCTGCTGTTTCCTTTTTGGCTACAACAACAGTTAATAGCCTCACAGAACAGCTGACAGTACAACCCGTATATGAGGTTGATGAAGCTGATGGACACCTGCTTTGTTATCTTCCGGCAAAAATGGACGGCGATGACCAGGGGAAAACCCAGGTTATTTTGAAAACTTTAGAAATAGGTCTGAGGTCAATTGAACAAGATTATGGTAAGTATGTAAAGCTACTACAGAGGAGGTGGACTAAATGTTAAGACTTAACCTTCAGCTATTTGCATCAAAAAAGGGTGTTGGTAGTTCTAAAAACGGACGTGACAGTCAGGCGAAACGTCTAGGTGTAAAAAGACATGATGGCCAGTTTGTATTGGCTGGTAATATCATAGTTAGACAAAGGGGCACTAAGATCCACCCCGGTGAAAATGTTGGAATAGGCAAAGATCATACTTTATTCGCATTAACCACTGGTAAGGTGAAATTTGAACGTAAAGATAAAACTAAAAAGCAGGTAAGCATTGTACCTGAAGCAGCAGCAATTAGCTAATTTAAAAACCTGGCCACCGGCCAGGTTTTTTTGCGAATGTCGACAGTATTCCCCTGTCATCGCTATGAAAGCTCTTGATTGTTGCTGTGTCATCCTGAGGAAGGTACGAACCGAAGGATCTGAGATTTTTAAGTACGTAAGATCCTTCGCTATCGCTCAGGATGACGGGAATGCTTTCGTTTATAGTAGTGTGGGCAACGCTATGCCAATGCTTTTTAATCTAGCGAAGCGGAATCTTAATCTAACAAAGTGAAACCTGCCTTTCTCGGTTCTTCTTAACCTTAACCTAGCGGAGCGAAACCTTAACCTTATTTCTCCTGCCTCTTGCCTCCTGTTTCTTGCTTCCTGTATAATAAATAAGGCATAGCTTAATTTATTTGGAGGTTGTTGAGGTGGAAAAATTACTTAAAGAACTTTTAGAGGCTAACCGTCATCAGCGGCATGACTTTCTCAATCATCTTCAGGTTATCTGGGGATTTATAAAAATAAAAAGAGAAGAAAAAGCTATTGAGTATTTGCAGGAGGTTACAGACTATTTGCAGGGGTTACGGGATTTAAATAAAATTAGCCATATTGAATTAGTTGCTGATATTTCGGCTAAAATATTAAGCTTAGGTTTAAATAAGGGGTTTAAAATTTGTGTGCCTGAGGTATGGGATATTGAGGATGAAAATATTCCAAAGGTTAGAGATTTTCTAAATGAGTTTTGGGATAAACTAGTGAAAGAAGTTTTGATGGAAAATGCAATTGTTACGCTAACCCTTAATGAAGGTAAGATTGTTTTAGATGTAAATAATGTAAACGGTGAATTTCCTTGGCAGATATTTAGTTCAATAGGAGATAAATACGAAATAAGAAGTTTAGCTGAAGATAGAAAACTTATATATTTTGTTTGAAAGGTGATTTGAAAAATGTTTTATGATTATGCAAAAATTAATGTAAAAGCCGGTGATGGCGGTAATGGAATGGTGGCATTTCGCAGAGAGAAATATGTGCCTTATGGTGGTCCTGCCGGTGGTGACGGAGGAAAGGGCGGCAGCATTGTTTTAGAGGCTGATGAGGGCCTAAGAACTTTGGTGGATTTTAGATATAGAGCACACTATAAAGGTGACCGAGGCGAGCATGGACAGGCTAAAAACATGCATGGCAGAAATTCTGAAGATAAAGTTTTAAGAGTTCCAGTAGGGACTATTGTAAAGGATAGTGAATCTGAGAGGATAATTGCTGACCTCAGTAAAACAGGCCAGAGGGTAGTTGTAGCAAAAGGCGGAAGAGGCGGTCGGGGTAATTCTCGCTTTGTAAGCTCAACTCATAGAACCCCAACCTTGGCTGAAAATGGTGATGCGGGTGAGGAAAGCTGGATTATTCTCGAGTTGAAGCTTTTAGCTGATGTCGGACTGGTAGGTTTTCCTAATGTAGGCAAATCAACAATGATTTCACGAGTTTCAGCAGCAAAGCCTAAAATAGCAGATTATCATTTTACTACAATAACTCCTAATTTAGGACTTGTAAGGGTTGATGAAGGACGAAGCTTTGTCATGGCAGATATTCCAGGGCTTATTGAAGGTGCGGCAGAGGGAGCCGGGTTAGGGCATAGGTTTTTACGGCATACCGAACGAACCAAAGTATTAGTGCATGTACTTGATATATCGGGCTCAGAGGCTAGGGACCCTTTAGAGGATTTCCGCATAGTTAATAATGAACTAAAAAAATACAGTCAGTATTTGGTAGATAGACCAATGGTAATTGTAGCAAATAAAATAGATTTACCTGAAGCTGAAAATAATTTAAAATTATTAATGGAGGAGTTGAAGGATTACGAAATCTTTCCTGTCTCCGCTGTTACGGGTCAAGGTTTACAACCCCTTATTTATAGGCTAGCAGATATTCTGGATGAAGTTGAAAGTGTTCCTGAGGTGCCACCGCTAGAAGAGGAACAACTGCGGATGGTAAAGCTTGACGATAAGCCAAAATTCTATATAGAACAAGAAGATGGAGTCTTTACGGTTAGCGGCGCTGAGATTGATAAGCATTGGACTAGAACTAACTTTGATAATGAGCAAGCTGAAAGGAGATTTCTGCAGATTATAGACTCTATGGGCGTTATTAAAGCACTACGGGAACAAGGAGCTAAGGATGGTGATGTAATTCGGATTAAGACTCTGGAATTTGATTTTGTAGATTAGTATTACCTACCTTAAAGGAAACTTACTTCAGGGGGAGTTTTGACTTCATCTGAAGTCTAGTTGACTTATCCAGGGGCTTAGCGCCACTTATTTCACTAAAATTTGATGCTGGAGTTTAGTGGCGGTTAGTCATCGGGCAAATTTTTTGGAGGAGGAGTCAGTACGGCCATGGAATGTATTGGCTGTGGCAACTGTCAACAGGGTGAAGCCACGTATTATTGTGTAATGCGTAATGGATTTGTTATCATGGAGCAATATATACCCAGGGAGAAGACTAAGACTTCTAACTGGAAAAAGGGTGGTCCACAGTACGAAAAACACCGCCGTTCCCGTCGGGAACTGGAAAAAATAGGGTAAATGATCAAAAGAGCTGGTTTTAGCAAACTAGCTCTTTTTTAAGTTCAGCCACAGATGAACACTGATAAACAAAAATGACAACTTCTTGAAAAGGTTTAGAAATTGTCACTAAAGCATTCCTGTCATCCTGAGCGATAGCGAAGGATCT
>JUEF01000126.1 GCA_000802045.1 Peptococcaceae bacterium BICA1-8 | reverse complement strand
TTAGAACGCTCAACAACGTCAACATCTGAAAGATCAAATATTGTTTTCAATAGTAGATATTTAAACATGCGAATTGGATCTATTGCCCCACGGCCATTATCTAAACAATACTTAGAACTTAATTCCTCGTAGATAAACGAGAAATCAACCAATTCTTTAATTCTTCTCAACATATTATCCTTAGGAACTACTAAATTGTATATTTCGGTATAAGGACTTAATACCATCGTCATTTGTTGCTTTAGCATTTCAATCACCTACAATACTGTAATAACTATATTTTACAGTATAAAAGGCGTAACTCCTACAGTAAATGTAGAAGTTACGCCTTTTTAGTAGTTGACAGGGACTTTTTCAGTGCCCTCCCGTTTGGCAGGGTTTATTTATTATTCTTTAGTTGCTGCGGCTTCAGCCTCACTGCTTTCCCGATCTAAGGGAAGACCTGCTGCACGCATCTTGTCTCTGAATTCATCTTCATATTCTGCGTAAGTGTGAACCTTTACTGGATAATTCCAGGGGTTAATATGCCTTTCAGCGCGGCTGTTGTTAGGCATATTTCTAGTAGGACTTAAGAAAATCCCACCCATATGCATCAGCTTGCTAAAGGGAATATAGCTTATTAAGGTACATACCAGGAACAGATGAATATAGAATAAAACACTTACTCCTTCCGGAATGACAGGATTAAAGCTAAACAAGCCTACAGTTAATTCCTTAATGGAAACCACATCAACCCTGTAAAAATACTTCATTAAAATTCCGGTAGTTGCTATACCCATTATAACAAAAAGCGGGAAATAATCAGCAGCAAGGGATATATACCGAACCTGAGGTATAAGAACCCGCCTGATAAACAGGAAGGTAACGGCAGCCAAAAGTAATACGCCTGTAATATAAACATTCTGTAAGTCTACCATGAAAAAACCATCAATTTTTCCAATTAAAGTTACAAAAGCAGGTACAGGCTCTAAAAATAGCCTAAAGTGCCTTACTACTACTATCAAAAAGGACCAGTGAAAAACTAAGCCAGCTAACCAAAGCCATTTTTCCCATTGATAGGTCAGCTTTTTACCATCGACCAGCTCAGCTTTGGTATTTTTGAATAATGAACGGAAAAATAATACTTCCAATGCCATCCTGACCATTGTCCAGGAGGTGGTAGCTGGATTATCAATTTTGTTATCTTTAATCCAGGGTAAAGATTTTTGCTGACCGCTGGTTGTAGTTATCCTAAAAGGGACCGGGGCCTTAGCCCATTTAACTACCTTGAGGATAAACCCAATAATAAATGTAGCTATGGCCAAATAGGGTATTATTACTCCGAAGAGAAAACTTAAACCCAAAGCCTCTACACCCAGAAAAACAGCTAAAATGAGCGCCGCCACTATGAGCAAAGAAAAATTGAGACCCATTAACAATCCCTCATTTCCTGTTTATTAAAACTTGCATTTGCAAAATCCGATTCCCGCTTTACGGAAACTACCATCTTGTAGAAAAGACTAGCAATCATAATACCTAACGCCCATATACCAATACTAATTAATATTTCATGTATTCCTGGGATATATGGGGTTATCTCACCAAAGGGATTTTCTGATAATCCACCAATTACAAAAGTTAAGCCTTTTTCAATAAACATTGAAACAAAAACAGCTATACAGGCAATTATTAACGTTCTATCATTTTCTCTTGTCTTACGGGGAATTAATAATACTAAGGCAAGCACAGCCAAAACTACAAATACCCACATTATAGCAACAAATTGACCATGACCGTGTGCACCCATAAACAAATATTGAAGTGTCACCATATGTCCTGGCACCTGACTGAAGAAGGCTGTGAAGAATTCCACGGCAACCATGAAGATGCTAATACACATAGCATAAGTTATTATTAGCGCTAATTTTTGAATAGCCTTTTTACCAGCATCAAAACCAGTAAACTTTTTAAGCATGAAGCAGATCAATATCAGTAATGCAGGACCTGTGGCAAAAGCAGATGCCAAGAATTTAGGAGCAATTAATGCTGTTAACCAGTAATGGCGGCTGGGTAGACCCGCATATAAGAAAGCAGTTACCGTATGAATACTTACTGCCCAGGGAATAGAAATTAAAATTAGGGTTTTTACCCATTTAGGTGGATTAACACCTTTATTTTCAGCCTCTAAAACATTCCAGCCAATAAAAATATTTAAAAGCAGGTAGCCGGTTAATACCGTTGCATCCCAAAACATTGGTGAGTTAAGGGTTGGATATAAGAACATATTTAGTACACGCATAGGCATACCCATATCAACAATGATAAAGAGCATACACATAATTACAGCGGAAACGGCCAAAAACTCTCCTACTACTGTAATCCGACCAAATTCTTTCACATTATGCAAATAATAAGGTAATACTAGCATAACTGCCGATGCAGCTACTCCGACAAAAAACGTAAATTGTCCAATATACAGACCCCAGGATATATCCCGACTCAGTCCGGTAACAGTTAAACCTTGATTTAACTGATGGAGGTAGGAGTTAAAGCCTACTCCCGCTAGAACTACTAAGAATATTATCCAGTACCAAAACATTCTTTTACTTTCTTTTATTAACGCCTTTTCTAGCATGGTTCCTCCCCCTCCTTATAAAATATAAAATACTTTCGGCTTAGTTCCTAAACTAGGTCTTCTCTGAACAGTAAATTGGGTGTCCAAAATTTTGCGTACTTCTGAGTTAGGGTCTTCTAAATCACCAAAGAGAATACCACCGTTTTTGCTGGCTTCAGCACAGGCTGGAATTAAACCCTTAGCCAGCCGTTCCACACAGAAGTTGCATTTCTCTACAACACCTTTAGTCCGTGTCGGATACGCAGGGTTAGTCTCTTCAATAAATGGCCGAGGGTCCTTAAAGTTAAAGCTTCTGGCACCATAGGGACAACCCGCCATACAATAGCGGCAACCAATACAACGATGGTAATCCATCATTACAATACCATCTTTACTTTTAAATGTAGCTTGGGTAGGGCATACCCTTACACATGCTGGATTTTCACAATGGTTACATAAAGCTAAAAAATCCTTATGCTCCATTTCTTCATTCATATATTCATGTTTGTTATCATGGAAAAGGTGTCCATATTTATCAGTCCAAGCCCATTTTACTTCTTCCTTTTTGTTGCCAATATCGGGAACATTATGTTCCTTATGGCAGGCCGTGATACAGGCATCTATATCTTGGTCCAGCTTCTTCATATCAATGACCATAGCCCAGTTTTTTCCGGTTAAAGCTTTAGAGTTGGGCATGTATTTTCCTTTAACACCAGCCAGAACACCGCTAACAGGTGCTATGCTCAATCCCAGTGCCAAAACCCCTCCAACCTTTAAAAACTTTCTTCTATTAATATTCATTACTTAACCACCTCCGGCGCAACATGGCAGT
Organism: Peptococcaceae bacterium BICA1-8; assembly: GCA_000802045.1. GTDB lineage: Bacteria > Bacillota > Peptococcia > Peptococcales > BICA1-8 > BICA1-8. The sequence continues at coordinate 81,666 of JUEF01000126.1, read as the reverse complement.
CCCAACAGTTAGGATCTACCTCCGCATAGGTATGACAAGCATCACAAAACTCTTCTTTATTAGAATGACATTCCAAACAGGTGTTTTGCAAGCTCATATTGAATTCTCGGCCTTCATCATTAACAAACACTCTATTACCATTTCTGACTACTTCTACCTTCCAGTCAGCCAAAAGCTGCATATGGTTGCTTCTCATGTATTCAGTATCTAAGAGACACTCTTCAGTGCCCAGTTCATTAATTACAGGAGTATCAAGACTGAGCTTAGGCGCTTCATTAGCCTTGCCAGCACTTAGTACAAAAGGAAAAGTAAAGATGCCCACAAAGATAATCAAACCAATAATAATATTTCGGGAATTAAACATCATTATCTTCCTCCGTTCCTATAGGCTCAAAACGTAAGCTTTCTTCCCGTTTCTTTTCCCCTTTCATTACAAGGGCATTACCGACTAGTTCATGAACACCACAAACATTTACATCAGGTACCCAGTAATGCATTAATGGGGGTAGTACAGCCCGGTCAATTGCACATACACAGGAAAGCATGTTTACCCCGTGCTTTTCATGGACATATTTAACAGCATTAGCTCGGGGAAGTCCGCCCCGCATCCGCATTTCCATATTTTCATCTGCCCCTAGACCTGCTCCGCCACCACAGCAGAAGGTTTTTTCTCTAATAGTTTCATCAGGCATTTCGTAGAAATTATTGCAGACATTCTTCAATATATACCGTGGTTCTTCTAATAAACCCATTGCTCTTGCTGGGTTACAGGAATCATGATAAGTAACAATATGCTTATCATTACGGCTAGGGTCAAGCTTAATCTTATTATTTTGAATTAAGTCCGCAGTAAATTCGGTAATATGAACCATTTTGGTAGATTTAGTGTTTTCAAATCTTGTACCAGTAATTGGCGATACAGGAAGCTCTAAAAAGTCAGTAGGTCCGTTCATGGTATCCATATACTGGTTAATTACTCTCCACATGTGACCACATTCGCCACCTAAAATCCATTTAACACCCAATCTTTTCGCTTCAGCATACATTTTAGAATTAAGCCTTTTCATCATTTCATGGGAAGTAAATAATCCGAAATTACCCCCCTCGGAGGCATAGGTGCTTAAGGTATAATCCAGTCCTATTTCGTGCAGAAGCATTAATTGACCCATCAAACTGTGGGTACCAGGATCAGCAAATACATCACCAGAGGGAGGAATAAACAAGACTTCCGCACCTTTTCTATTAAAAGATAGATCTAGTTGTACACCTGTAATATCAGCAATATCATCAGTCAACATTTCAAAGGAGTCTACCAGACCATGGGGCTGAATACCCAAGTGGTTACCCTTTTTATAACAGTTAGCTACTGGAGTCACAACCCAGTCAATATTTAAGCCCACGAGGTTTAAGAGTTCTCTACCAATCATGGTTATTTCTGCAGTATCTATACCGTAAGGACAGAATACGGAACAACGGCGACATTCGGTACATTGGAAAAAATAGTAGAACCATTCTTTTAAAACAGCGGGCGTCAATTCCCGAGCACCGGCAAATTTGCCAAAGATTTTCCCGGCAGTTGTAAAATCTTTTCTATATACTGATCTTAAAAGCTCAGCCCGTAAAACTGGCATGTTTTTAGGGTCACCTGAACCTAGATAAAAATGACATTTATCTGCACAAGCACCACATCTGACGCAAGTATCCATAAATAATTGCAGTGACCGGAACTTTCCTAATCTTTCTCTTAATCCTTCAAGAATAATTTCTTTCCAATTTTCAGGTAATTTCCAATCTTCATCTTCCGGTGACCACTGTCTTGGATTAGCCAAGCCTAATGTTTCTAGGCTTTCTGCCTTACCTGCATAAAGCCATGTGCCTGGTTTAAAATCCACAGGGGTTTCCTGCCAGCCTGTTTTAGGCGGCTGAAAATTGATTCTTAACAGTTCATCTGTTTTAGGTAGTTTCGCCATTTTTACACCCCTCAATCATGAATATCTATTAATTATTGTATTGATTAATACGTTCTAAAATATCACACCTGGTCTTTACTTCATGAAGCCTCATTTTATAGATAGTCTCACGACATTCTAAATAAATATTAAAAGCTAAAAGAATTGATTGGTCAATCTTATCCTCATAATCAAGTAGTTCCTGTAAAACTTTGCCCTTCCGCAGTTCTTCGGCCAAGCCTTCTCGTACCACCCTTTTTAAAAGAAATAAAAAAGAAACAGCTTGAGAGGGTGATATATCCTGGACTGCTGTAATTCGCAGAATTCTATCTAAAGCTTTAAACATCCTATCTTCATTCATATCCTGGCTTAATTCATCATAAATTCCATTTAAGCCTTCAAAAATATTATGACCTACTGGGTTTCCAAACTGACTTTTTTGATTTCCAAAATGTCTTGCCGTTTCTTTAGGGTACGTCTCAAGGACAAGATGGAACCATTTAGTCAATAGATTTTCTTTATTATTTGTCAAAAGGCTCTTGAGAGTCAAAGCTGCTTGCTCCATCCTTTTCACCCCCTCTCAATAGGAAAAGCTTTCTCCCCTTATCTTGCTTAGGCATAACTATGAATACCTGGCAGCAAATAACTGACACCTAAAAAAGTAAATATCACAGCCAGGAAGCCTACAATAGACAATATAGCAGCTTTTTTACCTTTCCAGCCCCGCAGACGAATATGAAGATAGGCGGAGTAAACAAACCAAGTTACTAAAGCCCAGGTTTCCTTAGGGTCCCAGCTCCAGTAACGACCCCAAGAATACTCAGCCCAAACTGCACCAGTTACTAGCATAATAGTCAACGCTGGCATTCCTACAAAAATCACCTTATAGGATAATTCATCCAGAAGCTCCAAACGGGGCATTTTACTAGCTAGCCTATTAGGGGAATTTTCCCCACCTAGCCAATCCTTTACTAAATACATTACAGATAAGGCAAAAGACATGGCAAAAGCTCCATAGGCAAGAACAGCGGTTAGGACATGAATAACCAGCCATTTACTTCTCAAAGCAGGCATTGCCGGCCTTACCGTAACATCTAAGTTTACTAAAAATAGTAGGAGCAGAATTACGATAGGCAATACAAATAATGCAGATACTGATAAATCAAATTTAAACTCAATAAATATAAAGACTAACGTAATAGCCCAAACAAAAAATAGGCCAAATTCAAATAAATTTCTCAGAGGTAGACCGCTGATTAAGAGCCCTCTAATTACTAATAGACCGGTATTTAGCACAAAAGCCAATACTGTGAATAATTTGGCAGTATTTTTAAAAGCTACCTTTTCATAAATAAAGGTAATAAAGTAAAACAAAAATGCCAATACATATGCCACTAAAAGAGCCACCATAAACGGTGTTTGTAAATTTTCCATTATTTCACCTTCATCCTTTCACTTATTTCTTCCATTACCTCATCCCTAACAGCCTTGATTTTACAATAAACTATTAAGCTTGCCTTTCCTTCTGTCAAGGAAATTGCCACTTCTCGGTACCGACCTGTCCAGAAAAGGAAGGAAGCAATAGTCATTAAAAGGAATCCCGTCATTACTACTGGAGTACCCGGGTCTTTCTTAACTCCTAGGACGGTGAAAGGATTAAGTTCTATATAAGTTAGTACTGTATCATTAGGAAAATCTATTTTATCTCCATCCTTTAGAACAACAGTTTCGGTTAAATTATGACCTTCAAAAAAGCTAACCACTGCACCTTCTTCAGAATAACCGATATTAAATGTCTTATTTTCCAGTGAAAATATTTTTTTATCTGGCACGTCATAGGTTCCCGGCTGAACCCCCGTAAGTTCGATTAAATGATAATATCCATAGGATTTCTGATAGAAAGAAACACCCTGGTGTTTTAAGGGGGCATTTACCTTGGTCGTACCGCTTGCAGTCTTCTCATCATTGACATAAATATTTAAATTAGTAATCCAGTTATCAATAGCACCATCGGCGTCATAGATTGTTTGAAAATCATTTACTTCAATTACCATGCCTGAAGCAACACTAGCAGGAACATCTGCCCTCTCACCAACAAAGCAGGTTACCTGGTCTTCAACCCCGAAGGAGGTGAGGAATCCACCAATAAGCACTAATATTAGTGATAAATGCAGAAGCTGAGGTGCTATCAGATTCAAAATTCCCTTTTGGGCTAGAATGTTTTGCTGCCCCTCAGAAGAGCTGGTTTTTAATTTATATCCTTTTGCCTTTAGATAATCCATCAGCTTTTCGACATCCTCAGGGCCTGAAAAATTGAGGGTTTTTGCTCGTTCTTCATTAACGCTTGAAGGAAGTTTTTTAATCCTGTGCAAAATGCCAGGCAAGCTCTTAACGGTGCACATCAGTAGATTTAAACAGAATAATAGCAATAACCCTCTAAACCAGAAGGCACCAAAGATCTCAACATCGGGAAATAGTGTAGCAAATACAGAGGCTAAAACCATAGCACCAATTAAGGTTATGGCTAACTGGATGGAAGATAGAAATTTAATCATTTTTCAATTCCTTTCATGTTTGTACAATTTCTCACATTCATGCTCGCATTTAACCTAATTAGTTTCCTATAACATTAGATTATTAGCTTTGTCCCTTAGAAACTCCTGCCTAATAGTTATTATAATTTTTAATTGCTATTATAAGCTAAACATGTGAAAACATTATTTTGGAAGGAAACACCGCTCTATGAAGTCATGCTCTACTAAATTATACTTCTTTTCACTAAAAAATCCACCATGTTAATCGCCTATGGGCGCACTAAAACCCTTTTTATAGTACAATTTGGAAATTGCACTTAATAATAAAAACCAGCAACTCTAGTAAGTTGCTGGTTTTATATTTGTTTTCCTCGCCCACGCGCTCACTCGCCCACTATTAGACTTTAATATTGGCCTCTTCTAAGTTTATTCTCCATTACCTTCTGCTCCAATATATTATCTATCAAATCATCTACTGAACCAAAGTTTTTCTGCAAAATATCCATATCCTTTATACCCATTTGCTTTTTTATTGAGCTCATAGCTTTATCTTTTATTAAGGCTGCTTCCTCATCAGTGAGCTTATTATTAGCTCTATTCTGTTTCAAATCATCTACTAAAGTCTGAGATAGGGCAGTTACCGTGGCTAGAATTATTTGTTCGAGGTTTGTTACCGCCGCTTTTATTATATCATTGTTGGTTTGGCCTATCACAAACCTAGCCAGCGCAATAAGTACATACGCCAAAATTGTCGCTAAAACAGGGGTCAAGGTTAGTATTAAATCGACCATAAAGCTTTCCCATTCCATATTTTTATACCTCCGAAACTATTTTCTTAATATTATTTATTATTGAGAGATAGTAATTACCTTCCTGTTGAACCTGTTCTAAAACATCATCTTTAATTAAATATACTCTATTCTTATCGCCATCCCATTCCACGTCATAACCTAATGCCTCCCCCAGGGACCTTATGGCTACATATGTTACTCCACCCTTTAATTCAACAGGGATATCTAGCTTTTCATTATTTATATAGACCTCTACTTGCTCCTCATTTAAAAATTTTCGCAAAGCATCCATGTCTAAAGCCGGACAAGCAGTGGCACTGCCACTAAATTCATTATGCCCTTTAACTGCATCCATACCTAGGTTTAACCTGCTTAGCAAGTTTCTTATTAATTCCTTAACTGCGGCCTTTTGCTCTTTTTTTAATATCTCTATAGTAAAATCACCGACTAGACAGATACCAATAGACTGATTATTGTAACCTTTAACATGATAACTAGTAACATTAAGGTCATTCGTCCACTGAATTGTGCCATCTTCCAAAATAACATAGTGATAGCCAATGCCCGGCCAATCTAGATTATTTACATGATAACGAGCAAAACTAGAAGCATCCCCCCCTGAAGTTGCAGAGTGATGCACCACTAGATACTTAATGCCCTCTAACGTTCTTTTAGTATATTCCTTAGAAGGGTGCCTAGCTAACTGCTTCCGCACATCAATTATTTCCACCTTTACCACCTCATCATTTATTCTTTTTATTATATTTAATAGCTAACAAAAAGGTGAAAAACATCTGCTTGATAAGGGGCTAGTTATGGTGACTGGTGACTGGTGGCTGGTAACTAGTCTATGGTCTATGGTCTATGGTCTATGGTCTATGGTCTATGGTCTAGTTTATTTTTTCAAACCGTGTTTATCCGTGTGCCCCGAAGGGGCCCGTGGTTAAATAATAGTTTTTGAGGTCTGATGGCTACTTATATTTTTTTTTGTAATACATTTTTTTCTCTTTATAGTAAACACTAAGCAAAAAAAGGGGTACCAAAACTATGACTTCCTATACCTTTAGACCCCCCTTGTGCTTAAGCTGTGGAATTGCTTTAGAGCATAAAATTGAGACCCATAGAAGTAATGGATCTGTTTACCAAGTGGACTACTGCCCAAACTGCGGTGAAATATTTAATAGAACCGAGCTGTAATAGCTTTAGCTATTGGTCGATGGATTAGACTATCGTCTATGTCTATCAACTATCGGCTATAGACTATGGTCCGTCGTCTATAGTCAAATTGGAACAGAAAAGTTCCCGCTGAAAGGGCGGGAACTGATTTCCTTGTGCCTTATGAATTTGGGGTTATGCCTAGTTATCTTATTAGTATTACCAATATTCTAATATATAATCTATCACGATAGTGATTTTTTCAATTCACCTAAAGCCATTCTTTCTAACCGCGAAACCTGCATTTGCGATACACCTAAAAGCTGGGCCACTTTACTTTGAGTCAGGTCTTCATAAAAGCGCATATAGATTACCTTTTTTTGCATCTCTTCCAGTTTATTTAACGCATTTGCTACATCCTGTTTTGCCTCAATGGACTGCAAATTTACGTCTTCTTTACCCAAAAATTGCATAATTTCTGTTTTATTATCTTCCTTCTCTAGCTGTTCGGATAAAGAAGTAGCCTTAGATGCGCGCTTAGCCTCTAAAACTTTCTCTACTTCTACCTCGCTAAGACCTAAGGTAGATGCAATTTCCTTAACACTTGGGGGTTGTCCTGTCCGTTGATAAAATTCCCCTTCTACTTTAGTAATATTTGTGCTCAGCTCCCGGTACTTGCGAGGAATACTTACCCGCCAGGTATAATCACGATAGTAGTTTAAAATTTTTCCAGTAACTGTTCTATAAGCATAGGTTTTAAACCGTATTTCCTTCTCAGGGTCAAATCTATCTAAAGCTCCAACAACGGCTATCCGGGCTACCTGCAGCAGATCCTCCCTTTCCCAAGGAAGATAGCACTGGGTTTGGCACCAATACTTAATAAGCGGCTCCATTTTTAGCAAGATATCATTTAATAACTTTTCCGACTTATCTTTTTTATATTGTAATACTAAATCTTCTAAGTCTATGGTCTTCATGTAAGCTTCCCCTCTTCGAAATAGGTTACTTCTACAGCAGCTCTACTGCTTCACTAATTCTATCCTCGGCAATATCTACAATTCGCCGATCAGGACCTATGTGGCGGGCAAAAGCAAATTTCATATCGGGGTAAGTGGTTTTAAGCCTTAATATTTTGCCTGGTATATCCCGATGCATGTGGTTTCCCACTGTTAAAAACATGGGCATAATTATTATTTTCTCAAAGTTATCTTCTTCTAATAATCCTTCAATTGCATCAACAAGGGAAGGCTTACCAAATTCTAGAAATGCCACCTGGTATTTTTTATCAGGATTTTTTTCCTGCAGCTTAGCTGTAATCTCCCTAATCTCATCATTGGCATCCTCTCTGCGACTGCCGTGACCTAAGATAACAATTCCGTCCTTCATTATTTATACCTCCTGGGCTTTACTGTAATTTTGTTTCTTTTGGTACCCCCGAGGGGTGATGATTTTCCCGTTTTCAATAATGGTTTCTGAGTTACCGACAATTACTGTTGTCAGCATATCAATTTGATGACTTAACATATCTTTCAAGGTAGTAGTTACTACCTCTTCATCACCCCTTTTAGCATTCCTCACTAGACCTACCGGGGTTTGGGGATCTCTGTGCCAAAGTATTATTTCTCTAGCCGTTTCAATATTTTTTGTCCGACCCTTACTCTTAGGGTTGTATAAAACTATAACCATGTCTCCCAAAGCAGCCGCTTCTAAGCGGGTCATTATTTTATGCCAAGGGGTCAATAAGTCACTAAGACTGATAACTGCGAAATCATGCATAAGGGGTGCCCCTAATGAAGCTGCGGCGGCGGTCGCTGCGGTTACACCTGGTATTATTTCCACTGGAACTAAATCCCGAGCTAGTTCTAGTACTATCCCGGCCATACCATAAACACCTGGGTCACCACTAGAGATAACAGCAACCTTTTTCCCTTCTAGGGCTATGTTCACAGCCTGCCGAGCTCTTTCAATTTCCTTAGTCATTCCTGAATTAATTACTTCTTTCCCCTCAATTAGGTCCTCAATTAACTCAATATATGTACCATAACCAATAATTACATCTGCCTTATTTAAAACATCACAGGCTTTAAAGGTCATATGATCTCTATCACCAGGGCCTATGCCCACTACATAGATTATTCCATTCACATACTTCTCCTCCTTACTTTAAGCCACCTTTTTTTACTAACAATAATGAAAGGTAATCACTCTGTCTCTCTACAACATCCCGAAGATCAAAAGATAGATATTCATCAGTAAAACCGCAGCGTTCCCCAAATACCGCCTTATCTTCTAGCCCCTTCTCCTGTAAAAGCTGATAAATTTCCGGAAAAGTTCGTCCTACTTTTAAGAAAATTATATTGTCATAGCTATCTAGAGCTTGACCAATTTTATCTAAATCACTAATGCCCGGAATAATTATAAAGCTTTCCTCACCTTCTGCTAGTGTTACCTGAGCCTGAGCAGCCAAGATGTTAGGTGAGCTTATACCGGGTACTATCTCAACTTCAAATTCAGCCAGTATCACCTTTAATTTTCGAACTAAATAAACGAAGGTACTATATAAGGAAGGATCTCCTAGGGTAATAAAAGCACAGTCCTGCCCCGATTCTAAAATGTCTGCTACTTTCAAGGCGGCTTCCTGCCAGTGTTCTTCCAACACAGATTCATCCCTAGTCATAGGTAAATAAAGTTCGGTAACAAACCAATGCTTTCTTACCGCCCCTGCGGCAATTTCCAGCGCAATACTTGGTTTGCCCGGCTGAGAAATAGGGTAACACAAATAATCAATATTTTCTAATATTCTTACAGCTTTTAAGGTTAATAATTCAGGGTCTCCCGGACCCACTCCGATACCGTATAATTTGCCAAGCAACTAAAACACCTCCTACTATTCGTCCATATCCTTTATATCGGTAATATCTATATAGTCGGGCTCGGTAGGAATTACTATACCGCAGATAATATATGTTAAAATACCCAAAAAGGGCCCAACAACAGGTATTAAAGATAATACAACCCAAGCAAGCCTTAAAATAGTTGTGTCTATGTTAAAATATTTGGCCAATCCCCCACAGACTCCAAAGAGTTTTTTGTCATTAACTGAACGATAAAGTTTTTTCACTTTTAAAGTCCTCCTTTAAAAAACGTCTTCACCCTTTTGTATCTAAAATTATTATAGTAAGTTTATATATTCTTTTTTAAATAGCTTATCACAAATTCCCCAAACCCGTACATAGTTTTTTCACGTCTATTAGTCTAATTCGTCTAATCGATAATACAGCTGGAATTAGTATTATGCCAGTGGACTATGAAATATCCTGCCTGTATCTGATGCAATATTTTAACAGCTATAGGCCATAGGCTACTCTAGTCAAATTATAAAAAAGCACTCCCCCCGTTTTTGAGAGGAACGCTTTTTAAATTATTATAAGTTAATTTCAGCCTTATTAAGGGTAGGATACCAAACGACCTCGCACCCTAAAAGCCCTGATACTAATCTCAATGGTACCATTGTACGATTTTTGTATATTTCTGGCGAAGAATCACCCATTAAGAGTTGGTTATTTTTTAAAACAAGCTTTTTACCTATCCATAAATTCATGCTATCTTCGTTCTTTTTAATAATAATTTTTTGATCGACTACTTCCCAATCTACCCGATAACCTAATTCTTGGGATATAAATCTTAAAGGCACCATTATTCTTTGGTTTTCATTTATGTAGGGCTCTATATCGGGAAAACTAATTTTTTTACCATTATAGAAAATCTGCAAATCATCGTTTTTCGGTTGAATCTGTGTGTTATTGATTTTCTCATTAATAATTGGTGCTGGACTTGGGATTTCTTGAACTTTTACTGGCAAAGAAGCAGAACCTTCACTCCGGGATTTAATAAACATTTGCGTAATCATCATGCCATAAGGGCCACCCTTAACAACACCTATTCCCACATGGGTAAATTCCGGCTTGAGAATATTTGCTCTATGCCCCGGCGAGTTCATCAATGCCTCATGAGCCCCCGGCAAGCTGGAATTACCTGCTAGATTTTCCCCTGCCATCGAGTACTCCACACCATAATCCTTCATCATCGCAAAAGGATCACCATAGGTAGGGGAGGTATGGGAGAAATAGTTTTTATCAATCATATCCTGGGACTTTAACCTTGCTACATCAACCAGTTTGGCATCCATTTTGAGTGGCGCCAAGCCTACCTCTACTCTTTCTTTATTTACTAAATCCAGCATTTGCTTTTCTAAATCCACCTCGCCGGAAACTGCCGCCATACTAGTGCTTGTCCAAACAGCTAATACTAGCACCGCAAGCAAAAACACTTTGCTTATCCGAATATCAAACGCCCTAAAACAAAATATAGACAACAACCTTTTCATAATGCATCTTACCTCCTGACGTTTTTTGTACATTATAGATATTCGCACCGCCCCAACTTTTCTTTGGGTACTAGTTGTTGCCATATTTTAGTATTAGTTCGGGCCATTCCTTTACCATAAAGCAGTTCCACATCGGAGGTGTGTCCCATTAATTCGGGACATTCCTTCACTACAAAGCTATTCCACATTAAAGGTGTGTCCCGTACCTACTTTAGGTCAATAAATGCTTTCTCCGCTTCTGGTTTTTTATCAATAAGTTCTAACTCATACATCCATTCGATTACCTCTTGCCACCCTTTAAGCTCCTGCTTGCCAAAATCCTGCATTAATGGCAGCAATATCTCTAGACTCTCTTTTTCTACCTCAGCATCCAAGGGAAACTGATCGTTTTGGTTATCAAGGAGTAATTGAAGTCCTTCGCTAGGATTATCCCGGACATATGACTGCCCTTTCTTGACTGCTTGCCAAAACTTATTAGCCAGTTCCTTATTCTCCTGGAATAATTTCTCACTGGTAATTAAAATCAATTCATAATAATCAGGAACACCATACTGAACAGGGTCAATTATGTTAACATTATACCCTTCCTTCTCAATAAGTATCTTTTCGTGGTTGATAAATCCACCACTAATGGCATTGACCTTCTTAGTTACCATTGCTGGTATTAAATCCCATCCTATATCAATTAGACTTAGCTTAGAAATATCCCCGCCATCATTTTTAACTGCAGTTTTTACTATAGCCTCATATACAGGTAAAGAATAGCCTACAGTTTTACCCTCTAAGTCCTTAGGCCTTTTTATATTATCGGAAGCCCCAACCATTATAGTATTCAAAGGATGATTTACTATAGACGCTACTGAAACTACAGGGATATCTTGAGCCCGCGCCATAACAAGCTGGGGTTGATAGCTGATAGCAAAATCTGTTTGTCCTGCAGCAACTAATTTCAAGGGGTCACTAGTATCAGCAGGCATAAGAATCTTGACACTAAGACCTTCTTCAGCAAAATATCCTTTATTTAAGGCAGCATAGAGAAAAGAATGGACAGCATTAGGATACCAATCCAACATAACCGTTACTTCCTGCAGCCCTTTTTGTTCTTCCTTCTGAGTACAAGCTGCTAAGCCAAATATTAAAACTATCACAATAAAAATAATCAACACTTTTTTCATCATCTTTCACTCCTATTTTCTTTAGTTTGAAAATACCAGGGCATTAAGCGCCGCTCCAAAACCTTTACGAATTGAAAAAGACCCATGCCTAACATGGCAAGAATTAAGACTGCAGCAAATACTGCATCAGCCTGGAGATTGCTGGCCATCCGTCTGCTGAAAACCCCTAAGCCAGTGTTCCCCCCTAACCATTCGCCAATTACAGCCCCAATAACACTTACCGCAGCACCTACCTTCAAGCCTGTGAAAAACCCGGGTAACGCCGCAGGAACCCTTACCTTCCAGAAAATCTGCTGAGCATTTGCCCCCATAGTCTTTAGAAGATTTATATAGCGATAGTCCACATTCTTCAAACCGTCATAAGTATTTACCACTATCGGGAAAAAAGTGATCAAAATTGTTATAGCAACTTTCCCTGGCAAGCCATAACCAAACCACATAATAACCACAGGCGATAAAACTATAATAGGTATAGTCTGAGAGGCTACCAAAAAGGGATAAATACTCCTTTCTAAGATGGGCGCCTTGAGCATAAGTAAAGATAAAATAATAGAAATAATTATCGAAATTACTAAGCCGGTAATAACCTCCACTAATGTAACTGGTAAATGGGTTATAAAAAGCACTTTTTTAAGGGACCATAAAGCTGCAAAAACTCTACTAGGAGGCGGCAAAATAAATATAGGTATTTTTAAGAGGACCACCAGCAATTCCCAGACAGCTAGAAAAAGGAAACCAGACACTATACCGATTTTATTTATTATTGTTTTTTTTAAGTTATTCATGAGCACCTCCCCAGACCATGTCAGCCAAAATTTGCTGCCTTAACTGGACAAAATCCGGGTTGCCTAAAAGAGAGCGATTTCTAGGATAAGCAAAGGAAACTGGATAATGCTTTAGCTTTCTATTAGGAACCATCGAGAATATATATATGCTTTGCCCTAAAAATATTGCTTCTTCCACATCATGGGTTATAAAAATTATGGTCGGTTGGAATTTCTGCCACATAGTTATCAGCCATTCCTGCATTTTTAGCCTAGTTAATGCATCTAATGCACTGAAAGGTTCATCAAGGAGCAATACTCTATGACCAGTTAAAATACTTCGTAAAAAGGCAACTCTCTGACGCATGCCGCCGGATAGCTGATGGGGATAGTAATTCTCAAAACCATCCAATCCAAACTCTCTAAGCAAATTTCGAACCTGCTGGTTTGCATCACTTTGTCTTTGTCCTTTTAGCTCTAAAGGTAGGGAGCCATTTTCCAGTACGGTCCGCCAAGGTAAGAGCAAATCTTCCTGGGGCATCAAGCTGACCTGTCCTAAAGGCATTTTCTTGGCTCCATCTAGGTAAATATCTCCTGAAAAATCCGCGATTAATCCCGCTATGATTTCCAACAGTGTTGTTTTCCCGCATCCGCTAGGTCCAACTAAAGTAACAAATTCTCCACTTTGCACAATAAGGGACAGTCCGTCAAAGATCGGATGCTCCATTTCCTGGTACCTATAAAAAATATCCTTTAATTTTACTTCCGTTATCATCATCCCCTCTCAAATAATAAACAAGTATACAAAAAACCTCCTTACATAGAAAGAAGGAGGTTTTTATCAATATCTCACTCACTTCCCCACGCTGGTATTAACCAGATCAGGTCCAAAGGGTCAAAAACCTTCAGTGTGGTTTTTTCTCAGCCTATACTCTTATAAGCTCCCCTAGTTAATATTTAATTCTTTTTATCTTTTATTGGGTGGATCGAATTTTATATATCCCGCTGTTAATAACTGAAGGTCCTCATGGAGATTTGCCCAGAAATATTTAACTCTCTCCCAATGACTACTTAAATAAACCCTGTCGTCCCGACTGATATTTCCATCTAAACAGTGCCTTTCCAGATTGTCTAACTCTTCGTGATCAAGAATAACTGCATCCAGTAAAAGGTAGGTTTCATTAGTTTCCTCAAGATTTAGAATCTGCTGCCATTCTAACTCTATCAGCTTATATATAAGCCAATATGTTGCGAATGTTTTGCCTAATATTAAGCCTGCTACAGGATTAAAGGTTAGGGAATTTTTCGCAAAAGATACCAAAATTCCAAGATTGTATAAGGTTGCCTCTTGAGCTTCCTTTTTTACCTGGTCAGTAGTCTCTCCTGACTTTACACTTTCTTGAAAAAACTTGATTAAGGGCTCACTACTCATAGGTTTAACGGGTTTTAGAAAAGCATTAGGGAATTTTTCTTGGTATTTTAGCAATTCTTCTGCTGCAAAAGCAATTGCAGTTGCAGATGTTAGCCAGTAAAAACCCTCAGAGTTAAATAAACTTAAAGATAAACTCTCTTCTGGATCAAATATATTGATAAAATTATGGAACTTCTGTCGCATAATTCCCCCACCTTAAATTGATTAGTTTATTATATATACCCAACTTATCTAATATTAAAAATTTTTATATTCATTATCGTTCAGCAATATTTTTTAAAACAACCTTCAAGGAAAGCAAATTACCCTTTTCATCATAATCAATCCTAACAATATCACCGGGAATAGCTTTGCCAGGTATTAAACCCAATGGAACTATTGCTTTTTCCGGACCATTTGTAAAATAAACCAAGCCATCAGCAATTTTTTCTACAACCCATAACTGCTCCTGGTTCATAAACATTCCCCCATTAGAGCTCTTTATCTGCTATTCTACCACGGACCTAGCTTATTTAAAATATTAAATCCTAATTTTAAATATGTTATCTAGTAATTTTTAGTATTATGGTGTTTTTGTAAGGAAACAATATCTATTTCGTAATAATTACTGTATTTGACATTATTTGAACATTTGGTACTGCTTACAGCTATTTGCACAAAATCACAAATAGCTGTAAAATATAAGCAAATGACAATAATTATCATTTAGGAGGTGGCAAGAATGAATATTTTTAATGACAAGGTAGCTGTAGTCCGGATTGATAAAGCACGCAAGGACTTTGAAATACTAAGCAAACCTACCCAACATTTTACTAAGCTGGAATTAGTCAAAAGTTTCAAGAAATAGTGATAACGATTATCAATAAAAAATGTGTGACAATATAGTCACACATTTTTTATTTGTTTAGTCCTGCCCTTCGATTGACTGCAAACCATGGGTCATAAAACGATCTTTTAAAGCTTGTACTGTTTTTTTAGATACTCCTAATTCCTTAGCCATTTCAGTGTAAGATTTGTCTTTTTCAATTCCCGAAATTAAGTTATCCATATTTACGCCCACCTCTTCACACATAAACTTTAAGCTGGGCTCTCTGCTCCAGGGTGCACCACGAAAACCCTGAGTATATTCGGTAGGCCCCTGTTCATATTTTACTGTTACACCCTCAGCATCTAGACTCTCTAATGTAGCAGAACCTTCTTCCGTTGGCACAAATGCATTTCCTTTAACTTTTTTATTAGTTTCCGGTGTGTTTAATTTTTCCCCTATCATATTTTTTTCTCCTTTCGTCAGTACTTAACATTAGTCTTTCAAATTTCTTGTAAAAATATAAATCACTATTTGGTTAAATATTGCGTCTGACAATTGCTACCGGGTGAAGATTACGCGTCTGACATTACTTTGAGGTCATTCTTTTGCGTCTGACAATACTTCTAAGTGAATATTTTCCGTCTGACACAAACAATAGATTATTTAGACAACTTTTTAAGCTTCGTTCCCAGGAAAAAGAAAAAAGACTATAGTCAAAGTTCCTAAAAAAGAACAATGATCCATACTCTTTTCTCGCCCACTCGCTCACTCGCCCACTTATCGACTATATATCACCCAACGGTAAAGTTATAATAAACATGGTGCCTTTACCGACGATGCTTTCTACGGATATTTGCCCATTATGGGCTTCCACATATCCTTTTGCAATAGCAAGACCTAAGCCTGTACCTCCCGTAGCTCGATTTCTTGACTTATCAGCTCGATAAAACCTCTGAAAAATGTTTTGCAAATCCTCTTTATCAATTCCTGGTCCACTATCTAAAACCTTAATAACTGCATTAACTCCGATTTTTTCCATCCTCAGCTGGACAAAGCCACCGGGCTGGGTATAATGAAAAGCGTTACTTAATAGGTTTAAGATAATTTGCTTTAACTTTTGCATATCAGCTTGAATTAATTCCAATTTTTCATCAACAAAGATCTCAAACTTAATATCCCTGGCATTTGCCTCAGCTTCAAACAAAAAACTTAAGTCCAGTGTAAATTGTCTAGGGTCAATCTCTTGAATATTCAGCTTAATTTGCCCTGCTTCTAAATTACTCAAATCCTGCAGTTCTTTAACTAAGCCCTGCAAACGGATAACTTCATCATAAAGGGAGGATAACTGAGGTGCATCTAATATACCCTTAGATTCTAACGCAGCCTCAATCCTACTTCCTAATATTGTTAAAGGTGTTCGTAACTCATGGCTGATATCAGCAAACATTTGTTTTCTTGTAAATTGTGCTTGTTCTAGTTCCCGAGACATCTTATTAAAAGCTTGGGCGACACTTCCCAACTCATCCCTAGTATTCAATGATATAAAATGCCCAAAATCACCTTTAGCCACTTTCTGTGAAACATTAGCCAGCTCTTCTAACGGCCTAGTCATTTTCCTAGATAACCATAGTCCAAAAACAATAGCAATTAAGCTGGCTAACAGGGTACCCAAAACAACAGCATTTAGCACAGATGTAATAAATTTTCGTTCCAATTCTCGGGCTTCCGGGATGAAGATTTCTTGGGGAAAAATATAGCCTTCTACTTTACCAGCTATTTTAATAGGTCTTCCTTTATTAATAAGGCTATCCTCTAATACTTTCCCTACTTGGTCCGGATAAGGATGGCTAAGGATTTTCCCGTGCAAATCAGCTAAAACAACATCCTGCCGATTTGCACCCCAGCCCATGCCTTGCCCTTGACCGCGCATCATAGAACCACCCATTCTTAGATTTTCTATATCCTGCCAGCTACCCTGGTATAAATAATACTGGGTATAGACTTCTTGCCACTGATCAAGCTGGGCTTCCCTAACCTTAAAAACATACTGATTAAAAGAGCTTTTTGTAGCTTCTAAGGAAAAAACGCTGATTAGGATGCCGGCAGTTAAAACAGCAATAATTAATACTATGCTCAATTTTCTTGAAAGCTTCATAAGTTGACTCCAAATTTATACCCAATTCCATAAACTGTTTGGATAAAAGTAGGTTCATGGGGATCTGTTTCAATTTTTTTCCTTAAGTTGCTAACATGGGTATCAATAGCTCGCTCATAGCCTGCATAGCTTTCCCCCCAGGTAGAATTTAATAGCTGCAGCCTGCTAAAGGGACGACCTGGACTACGGGCCAAGGTTAATAATATGGCGTATTCCGATGGTGTCAGTTCTATTAGTTTCCCGTTGACAAGCACTTCTCTAATTTCAGGATGGATCTCTAGGTATTTAAATATTAGTATTTCTTCTTTTTCTATTTCCGTCAAGCTGCTATTAGTTCGCCGTAAAACCGCCTTCATCCTTGCTTCTACTTCCCTGAGGCTGAAGGGCTTTGTAATATAATCGTCTGCTCCTAATTCTAGGCCGATTAGTTTATCAATCTCCTCACCCTTGGCAGTTAACATAATAATTGGTACCTGGGAATCTTTTCTTATTTGCTTGCAAACTTCTATTCCGCTAATTCCTGGAAGCATTAAATCCAGAAGAATTAAATCCGGTTTTTTGCTCTTGAGCATTTCCAGAGCTTCCTTGCCATTAGCAGCCATCTCCACAGGATAGCCCTGCTCCCTTAAAAATTGAGCAATTGTTTCTCTAATCTTGCTCTCATCATCAACAACTAAAATCAAGGGGTTCTCCATGAAAATTCACCACCTTATCCAAATAGCAACACAATGCTGCCTATATATATAGTTTACATTATTTATAATAAAACTTTTGAGGAAAAGTTAAAGAAAATATCAAGAAATAATTAAGAAGAGTTTTTCCACCCACCTCGGTAGATAATAATCACACTATTGTTCAAAAAGGAAAACAGAAAATACAAACCGGCCCATCAAGGACCGGTTATTGTTTATTTATTCTTTATATCCTAACGCCTGGGAAATTTTTGCGACTGTATTTAAGAGTGCTGGTTTTAACTTCGTCTCAATAGCCTCATCAGTAATCCGCTGCATAGGGCCAGAAATACTCACTGCTGAAACTACTTTTCCTTTGTGGTCTTTAACCGGAGCAGCAATACAGCGAACACCTTCTTCGTTTTCGATGTTGTCAGTTACAAAACCTTTTTCTCTAACTATCCTTAGTTTCTGTAGTAGAATATCTTTTTCTATTATTGTATTCTCTGTCATCGCCGGCATTCCCTGTTTATCTAAAAGGTTTATGACCTCTTTCTCATCTAAACCAGACAAAAGGCATTTTCCTAACCCGGTACTATGCAGATAGTTCCTAGAACCAATCCGCGAAACTAATCTTACCGAGTGATTACTATCCAGTTTATCAACATAGAGGCTACGCCCCTTATCGAGAACACCCAGAAAAACCGTCTCATTAGTGATCGCATTTAATTCCTTCAAGAACGGCCGAGCAATCTTTTTTATTTCCTGACTCTCTTGAACCTTAATCCCTAAAAAGAGAAACTTTGTTCCCAGCTTATAACCCTTATGGTCATCATGGTCAACATAACCCCAAGCTTCCAGACTAGATAATAATCTATAAACGGTAGGTTTAGGTAAATCAGCAAGCCCTGTAATAGTTTTTAGACTCATTGGCTCATTGGCATTAGCTATTATTTCTATTAATGTAAAAGCTCTGTCTAAGGATTGTATTTGACTTTGAGGATTGTCCACCTTTGGTATTCCCCCTTTTCTCGAGAAAAAATGTAAAAAACAAAAAATAATGCAAAACATTAAATAATTATATCACAGTTTATACAAAAAGTTATTATTGCAACATTTTAACAGAGTTGAAAATACCTTTTTTCCAATACCAAGCGCTGCATTGACATCATATAGCACATAACTACTTAAAACTGAAGCCTAGGGGATTATGTACAAACAATTCCGGCTCATTATTTACCTTTTTTATTACAATATATTTTTGCCAATCTGGGTCTTTACGCCTTATTGGTACATTATCCGTGTATTCACTAAACCTTAAATGTGGTCCTCTACTTTCATCTCTCATTAAGGCTGACTTAACAATAATTTCCGAAATAATAATCAGGTTTTGAGTCTCTAGTGCAAAATCAATACCATGAGAGTCTAGCTTAATTTGTTTATCCCTTAGTACCTTTATTCTCTTAGCTGCTTCTAACAGGCCTTTTTCTGTCCGGACAATACTTGCAAATTGATTCATAACTTCTTGTAGCTCACTTCTAGCTTTTAGGGCCTCAATCCCGACAGTACCAATCATTTTTTTTACTTCTGTCTTAAACTCCTCAATTTCATTTCCACTTATAGCAGCTTGTTGAATTACGGGACATTTATTTGCTGCATCCTCACCAGTTATTTGACCAAACACCTGACAATCCAATAAAGCATTCCCGCCAGGCCTATTGGCACCATGTTGTCCCCCGGCACATTCCCCAACAGCATATAACCCTTTTATATTAGTTTCACCTTTTTCGTCAATCTTAACTCCACCTTGAAAATGCTGAGCGCATGTAGCAATTTGGACCATTTCTCCTACTTCTACATCTAAGCTATGCCCTTTTAGCCATCTTATTGATGGACTGTTAATTTCCTTCAGGCGGTTTAAAGGTGAAGCCTTCCTTGCTTCTTTACCAAGGTTATTACTAATTTCAGTGTTGTATCTTTCCTGCCAGATTGGGTCTAAATCTGCAAAACTAAAACCAGTTGGATTTGTAGAATAATCTAAAAAAACTTTATTTCCCTTATTTATTTCCTTATACACGGCAATATCAATTATATGGGTTTTATGCTCATAGGAAACAGGCCAACTTGCACCTTTTTGAAATACGTAATTATACATTTCTTTTAGACTTGTTCCTTCAGGGAAGTACGAATATAAAAACTCTTCACCCTTATCATTAACAAACCTAGGTATCGCCCTCATAGCACTACCTGAACAGTTAAGCTTTGTTTTTGTGGAAGCAATGCCAATTTGTATAAACTCCATGTTAACCAATTGTGCTCCCACTGAATAGGCTAAGGCGTAAGCATCACCAGTTCCCCCTTCAGGAAACACATTATACTTAAAAGCCTTACCACCGCCGCCAGTTGCCAAGATAATAGCTTTTGTTTCAAAAACCATTAATCCTTTGTCTAGATTATCCTGTCTTGTATCAACTGCAATTGTACCTTTTACTTGGTTTCTTTCAAGCAATATCTTTACCAACATACAGTATTCAACAATTTGGATATTATTTTTTAAAATTTCTCTCACTAAGGCTTCTTCGATATGAACAGCTGTCTTAGGACCTGTATAACAAGCTCTTGGATAATCAGATCCATCAGTAATAAACTGATCAACTAGTCCTTCTTTCCTTACAAAGGGTACTCCTATTTCATCTAAATAATTAAATGCCTTTTCACCATTCTGGGCAAGTATTTCTGCTAAAATCCCATCAGAAACCTTTCCCCCTATCTCATAAATATCCTGAGCATGGTACTTCCAAGAATGAGGTTCTTGAGGCTCTGTATGTGCTAAAGTTGCATGAAAAGCCATCCTATCCGAGCAAGCTAATGCAGTAACACCACTTTTACCCAGCGCACCTTTTGTGGCTAAAACAACTTTTAATTGTGGGTTTTTCTCTTTAACAGCTAAAGCAGCCCTTAACCCTCCACCGCCACCACCAACAACTAAGATATCACAGATAATTCTCTCCATTATTTCACCTCTTTTTCCCATAATAGTATCTGTCTTCCAGAAATAAGCCAATTGGTTTTTTTAAGTTTATTATTTATTAATTTTACCTCCATCAACCACTATTGTTTGCCCCGTTACCATTGAAGCTGCATTTAGTAATCCTACCACAACTTCTGCCACATCTTCTGGTCTACACAATTTTTGTAAAGGAGTAGTACTTTGAGCATCAGTTTTATAGTCATCCCAACCTTCAACCCAACGGGTTAATACTATGCCGGGAGCAACACTATTAACTCTAACTTCCGGAGCAAGAACACAAGCTAAGGACTTTGTTGCACTTATTGCAGCAGCTTTAGATGCAGCATATGCGATTGAACTTCCAATTCCTGTAATGCCATCTACAGAGGTTATATTAACTATACTTCCGTGGGTTTCTTTTAAAGCATTTGCGACCGCTCTGCATGTAAAAAACAATCCCTTTACATTAACGTTCATAACTTTATCCCAATGTTCTTCCCTTAAGCCATCTAAATCCTTTAAATCTACAAAATCTGTTGTACCAGCACAGTTTACTAAATAATCTAAGCGATTAAATTTCTCTAGAGTACTTTCAATCATTTCCTTAATTTGTATATCATTTGAAACATCTGCCTTATATAATAAACATTCAACACCAAGGTCTTTTACATCTTTCTCTGTCATTACTGCATCTTCTTCGGAACGGGAATAATTAATAATTATATTGATACCTTGTTTGTCCAAATTCAAGGCTACCGCTCTACCTATTCCTGTGGCTGAGCCAGTTATCAAAGCAACTTTTCGCTCCACTAACATCAAAATCATCTCCTCTCTCAACTTTTAATTTCAAGATACTCATGTAACGAAATTCAAATATATTTTCCAGAATAAACTCTTGCATATCCCTATTTATTTATCCCCTAAGATGATTTCTGCGATATCCTTAACCGGAAGTCCTTTTTCACCTTCATCACTAAACATAGTTAAACAGAAAGGACATGCTGTACAAAGTAATTCAGCGTTTAGGTTTGCTGCTTCCTGTGCCCTTAAAGAAGAAATTCTATTACCAATGTTTTCCTCCAACCACATTCTTCCACCACCTGCTCCACAGCAAAAGCTATTCTCTTTGTTTCTTGGCATTTCGATTAACTTTAGGCCTTTTACAGTCCGTAAAATATCTCTCGGGGCTTCATAGAGCTCATTATACCTACCTAAATAGCATGGATCATGATAAGTTATAGTTGCCAATTTCTCAATATTTTGCTTAAAGCTACCACCCTTAATTAGTAGATTAATAAACTCAGTATGGTGGGAAACTTCAAAGTTTCCTCCAAATTTCGGATATTCATTTTTTAGACTGTTATAACAGTGGGGACACTGAGTTACTATTTTCGTAATTCCTCTTTCCTGTAGAGTTTCTATATTTTCCATGACTAACATTTGGTACAGATACTCATTACCCAACCTTCTTACCGAGTCACCACAACACTTTTCCGAGTTTCCTAGTATAGTAAAGCTAATATTTGCTTTTTGGAGAATTTGGGCAAATGCCTGAGAAACCTTTTTAATTCGTTCATCATAAGCCCCAAAGCAACCAGGCCAGTACAATATTGTATTTTCTTCTAAACTTTTGCCAATTGGTATATTTGTTTCCTTTGCCCAATTTTCTCTTGAAGACCAACTAATACCCCATGGATTCCCGTTTGTTTCAATGTTTCTAAAGGTTGACTGTAGTTCCCCTGGAAAATCACCTTCGGTAAGTACATTATACCTGCGAATATCTACTATTTTCTGAATATGCTCAACATTAACCGGACAGCCTTCCTGGCAAGCTAAACATGTTGTACATGACCAAATTACATCTTCTGAAATTTCGTTATTTAGGCCTTTGGCTTTAACTGTCGCAGCTACTTCAGCAAATTGAGCACTAGAAGGCAAATTACTTAATTCCTCTTTATACATAATTGACTTTAAATTTTGAGTAAGTTCTTTCGGATTTAATGGCTTTTGTGAGTTGTATGCTGGGCAATTAGTTTGACAGCGGCCACATCGTGTACAAGCATCTAGATCCATCCTCTGTTTCCATGTAAATTGAGCTGAGGCTCCCACACCAAAGGTTTCCGCTTCTTCATTCTCCAGATCTAATCTCGTTAAAACTCTACCTGCATCCTTTTGATAATAAGCTTGATTTAAAAAGGACACTATAATATGAAATAGCTTTGAATATGGAATATAGGCTATGAAAAACATCGCTAGCAATAAATGTATCCACCATAAAATTTGGTGTAAGGATTGCTGGTTCGTAATTGATACATTTCTAAAAGGAATACTAAACAATACTCCAATAGGCGACCAACCTGCCCAAGCTACTTGGGTAATATCTAGTCGTAAACCCTCAATAATAAAGCCGGTAATAACAATAGCACCAATTATCCCTAACACTATATAATCATCCCATTTGTTATCCAGACCGGTATCCGTGAAAAAAATGCGCCTTGACAGAGCAATTATTATGCCAATTAATATTAGGAATCCCGCTAAATCAGTTAGTAAAGAAAATATTAAATAAAAGTTTCCTTTAAGTATTATTAAGCCAAAATCAGCTTGAATTGCTACTAATATAGTTGCAATAGTTAAGACTAAAAAACCAAAAAAAATTGTTAAATGCATAAACCCGGGTAAACTCTTTTTTAAAAGACCTTGGTGAAGAAATATTTGTCTTAGAGCATATGTTATATTAAAAGATCTATTTTCCTTTTCCCCTTGATTCCATAGCTTAACACGTTTATATATACCATAAGCAAAAACTCCTAAGGCAATCAAAAATAAGATATACATTAAAAAATGCCCCGATATATTCCAATAAATTTCTCTAGTAGGCATTTAATAACCCCCTTTTTTGTAAATTAGCCTTTTGTAACTGCCTTAAATGCTTTAGTTAATAAGGGGACTATATCAAATAAGTCACCTACTATACCAAAATCTGCAACCTTTAATATTGGTGCATCAGGATCTTTATTAATTGCAATGATACATTTAGCAGTTGACATTCCTGCTAAATGCTGAATGGCACCAGATATCCCGCAAGCTATGTATAACTTTGGAGAAACTGTCTTTCCTGTTTGACCTACCTGGACAGAATGAGACTTCCAACCTGCATCTACTGCTGCTCTAGAAGCACCTACCGCCGCGCCTAAAGTGTTAGCCAGATCTTCTAATATAGCAAAATTCTCTGCATTCTTTAATCCTCTGCCTCCACTAACAATTATTTCAGCTTCATTAATGGACTTTGTTAGTTTTAGTTTCTCAATAACCTCTTTTACTGTATAGGTTAAATTATCAATTACTTTATCATTCAATTTCTTAATTCCAGGCTTTGCTGGGTTATTTTCATATTTAGGCAAGTTATTGGGTCTAACGGTGGCAAGTACTAGCTTATTTTCTAAATTTAATTCATCTGTTTCAATAGCCTTACCACCATATATAGGCCTAGTAAACTTAATAGAGTCATTAGCAAACTCAATTTTTGTAACATCACTAAACATCTGAACTTTTAATGCTTGAGCCAACCTGGGAGCTAAGTCTTTGCCCACTGCTGTATTACCAAATAGAATTAAATTAGGATTATATTCATTAATGATGTTTTTTAGTATATTTATTAATAGCTCTGGATTATATCTTGCAAATTGATGATCTTCTATTACTAAGATATTCCCTACACCAAAGCTTGCAATTTGGTTAAACAATTCTTGGTTTAGACAATTTCCATATGTTAATGCAGTGACCTTAAATCCTAATTTATTAGAATATTGACTGCAAAAACTTAACATCTCTTCACAAACTTTTCTGAGAGAACCATCTTTCTCTTCAACAACTATTAAAATATTTTGCATCATAATTATTACACCTCTCTTATAGAATCTTGCTTTCCTTTAATCTATCTACAAGTACCTTCGCTGCCTGCTCAGGGTTAGAGCCATCTATAATTTCTCCTTTATTTTTTTGCTCGGGGAACTGATAGGATACCTTAACCTTATCTATAGGAGCTGTTAATTCCAATAGATTTACATTCTTTCTTTTAGCCTGCATTATGTTTTTCATTGTAGGATATCTTGGTTCATTAATACCTCTTTGCACCGCTATAATTGCAGGTATTCTAACTTCGACTATTTCTTGACATCCTTCTCCTTCCCGCTCACAAAGGACTATTTCACCAGTAACATCTACCTTAGTCACTACGTTTACAAAAGGTATATTTAATAATTGACTTAATCGACCTGGTACTTGTGCATTATTATCATCTATACTAACCCAGCCCGCGAGAATTAAATCAAATTCATTATCATGTTTATTTATAGCCTCACTTAACAACTGACTGACCGTCATGCTATTTTTAACATTCGATTTAATTATATTGGCTTGGTCTGCTCCCATAGCCAAACCAGTCTTTAAAGTCGCCGAAGCTTCTTCTCTTCCTACCGAGTAGAGAATTACTTCTCCGCCTAATTTTTCTTTAATTTTTATTGCTTCTTCAATAGCAAATTCATCATAAGGATTTATAATGTATTTAACATCCTTTTCTGAAATTATTTCATTTTCCAAAACAATTTTGACCTCTGTATCAAAAGTTTCTTTAACAAGAACTAGTACCTTCATGCAAATCCTCCTTAACCTTCATGTATTGTAATGTAGTACCATCTAAAACCAACTCATTACTCTGGTTGAGACAATAGGTTCTTATGTTAACCCTTTTCTTTTCTTTATTTATTTCAATAACTTCAGCTATGGCAGTGATTGTATCTCCAATATAAACAGGCTTTAAAAACTTAAATTCATGACCTAGGGAAACTGCTCCTGGAGAAACAATTCTAGATGTACAAGCAGAAGGTAAGGCAGCAGTTAACATTCCATGAACTAATCTCCTCCCAAATACAGTTGTTTTAGCAAATTCTTCATTTATATGATGGGGTGCAAAGTCGGCAGTAAGACCAGCAAACAAATATACATCACTCTCGCTTATAGTCTTGGTAAATTCCTCCTTTTGACTGACGAATACATCATCTATAGTTTTAATCTTCATATAATACACTCCTCGTAATTTTATAAGAATTCAAAATTACTAATCAAATAAAGGCGATAAATTTTATTAAATCAGCAGGCTTCCCTTTATCAAATAGTTCTTTTACATCCTCTAGACTACCTTGATGGCTAATTAAGGCATCTACATTCACTACATTGTTTTTTAATAACATAATCGCTTGAGAAAACTTTTCCTGTTGGGCAAAACTGCCAATAATCTGCAGTTCTTTCCTATAGATATCAAAATAATTCAGGTGTAAAGTTCCTTGGCTTACTCCAAAAACTACGAGTCTGCCACCCTTTCTTAAAACAGGCATAAACTTCTCGGTTAATTGAGGCTGGCCAATAGCGTCAACCAAAATATCTATTCGTTCTATATTTACTTTTATTATGTCTGCTTCTGACTTTTCTTTAGAACTTAAAATATTTACTCCTTCTTGCTCAGCCACCTTTAGCTTGATAGCATTTCGACCTAGCATATAAACCTCACAGCCCATACTTCTAAAAACCTGTGCAAATAATTGGCCGGTGGTTCCAGTCCCTAATACCAAAACCTTTTCCCCTAGCTTAACTTTAGATCTTTCGACTGCTCTTATTACACAAGCTAAAGGTTCAACAAAAGTGGCCTTTGCAAAAGATAACTCATTAATAGAAACAATATTTGTAACAGGTACTTTTACATACTCTGCAAAAGCTCCATCATTTAATACTCCGATTGCCATCCTATTTATACAATGGTTATGTTGACCTTCTATGCAATAACTACAGTGACCACATGGTACCGGTGGAACTGCTGTAACTTTTTCACCAGTTGTTATACCTGGTACTTTATTACCTACCTTTTCAATAACACCTGCAAACTCATGGCCAGGAATAAGAGGATATCCATCCCCATATTCTCCTCTATATAATTTAAAATCCGTGCCACATACTCCAACTGCTTTTATTTTTACTAATACCTCATTATCGCCTATCTCCGGCATAGGGAAATTTTCATTTATAACAGCTTTAAATTTTGCCTCTAAAACTAATGCTTTCAAAAAAACCACTCCATTTAATTAATCTATCTTTAATCCCATCGGTTCTTCTCTAAATATTCGCTTATCCATAAGTTTTAAATTCTCGGAGATTAATGGTTTAAAAGGTAGTTTTTCTAAAACATCTTTAATTAGATCTATACCAGGTGCAATCTCAATTAGTTCTACTCCCTGAGTTGTTAATTGGAAAACTGCTCTTTCAGTAACATATAACACCTGTTGATCGCTAGCGGACGCATATTCACCACTAAAGGTTATTTGGTCGACTCTATACACAAATTTAGGATATTTGCCTTCGTTTGTGATTTGTAATTCGCCATTTGAAATGCTATTTTCTAAGCCTCCACCTGTAAAAGTTCCACAGAATACCATTTTCTTAGCATTTTGGGATATGTTAACAAAACCGCCGGTGCCAATAACCTTTTTACCTATTTTACTTACATTGACATTACCTCTCATATCTACTTGAGCCATTCCTAAACAAGCAAGATTTAAGCCACCACCATCAAAAAAATCAAATTGGTAAGGCGCATCAATCATTACCTCCGGATTATAGGTTACCCCAAAGAGTACACCTCCTGCTGGTACCCCGCCATAGATTCCATGTTCGATACAAAATGTTATTCGATCAAGAAAACCCTCTTCAGCAGCAACATTAGCAATTCCATCAGGTATACCCATCCCAATATTAATAATTCCCGGTTCTACCTCCATTGCCGCGCGCCTAGCAATTATCTTTCGTTCATTTAAACTTAAGGGCTTAATCTCGCTTAAAGGTAACCTGGTTTCCCCTGATAAACCAGGATTATACTGACGATCAACAGTCTGCCACTGTTCAGGCTCAACTACGACAACATCAACAAGATTTCCAGGTATCTTAACAAGCTTAGGGTTTAGGCTACCCGCTTCTGCTAATCTTTGCACCTGAACAACTACCTTACCGCCTTTATTTTTTGTTGCTTGCGCCATAGAAAGTGCCTCAAGAAAAGTAGGTTCTTTTTCAAAGCTAATATTACCCTTGGTGTCTGCAGTTGAGCCTTTAATAAAAGCAATGTTAGGTGAAAAAACAGGATAAAATAAGCGTTGCTGACCTTTTATATCTATCAACTCAACAACCTCAAAATCGGAATCCTTTGCTTTTTGATTTAGTTTTCCACCTTCAATACGAGGATCAACAAAAGTACCCATTCCTACATGTGTAATGAGCCCTAATCTACCCCCTGCAATTTCCCGCATTAACTGCGATAATACACCTTGTGGCAGGTTAAAAGCTTCCAATTCTTCATCAGCAGCCATCTGACACATTTTAGGGGACATTCCCCAATGTCCACCAATGACCCTTTTAGCCAAGCCTGGTAAAGCCAATTGACTTAAGCCCAGTTCATGGTTATTACCCAAACCCGACACATGAACTAATGTTAAATTTTTAGGTTCTCCTGTCTTTTCATACCTTTTGGCGAGGGCTGAAATTAAATCACCTGCCTCTAATGATCCTCCTCCTGCACCTTCTAAGATAACTAGATCTTCATCCTTTACTAGTTTAACTGCATCAACCGCGCTTAAAAATTTTGGTGCCATTTTCTTACCTCCTCTTAGTCTTTAAGCAGAATTCTCGAAATAACTAACCGTTGTATCTCATTTGTACCTTCATAAATTTGTGTAACTTTAGCATCCCGATAAAGTCTTTCAACAACATATTCCTTGGTATACCCATAACCTCCGTGTATCTGCACTGCCTCATTTACTGCTTTTACTGCTATATCAGAAGTAAAAAGCTTGGCCATAGCTGCTTCTTTTGAATAATTTTTGCCTTGGTCTTTTAAATAAGCTGCTCTATGGATTAAAAGCCTTGCCGCATCAATTTCGGTAGCCATATTAGCCAGTTTCCATTGAGTTGCCTGAAACTTCGCAATAGGCCTTCCAAATTGTTTTCTTTCCTTTGAGTACTTCAAAGATTCATCTAATGCAGCCTGAGCAATTCCTAAAGCTAAAGCAGCTATTTCAATCCTACCGCTATCTAAAACACTCATTGCCATCTTAAATCCTTCACCAATATTGCCAAGGATATTTTCCTCCGGTACCTTAACATCTTCAAAAAATAGCTGTCCAATTTTTAAAGACCTCTGTCCCATTAAATCTTCAGCTTTACCCCTTATAAATCCAGGCATATCCTTTTCTACTATGAATGCCGTCATTCCACCACTACTGCCCTTTTCTTTATCTGTTACTGCAAATACTATAGCCATATCAGCTATGGGAGCATTATTAATAAATATTTTAGACCCGTTTAATACCCAGTGGCTGCCGGCTTTAACAGCTACTGTTTGTATATTAGCTAAATCACTGCCGGCTTCAGGTTCAGTTACTGCAAAACAACCCATACTGTCACCGCTTATCAAAGGTTCAATATATTTATCCTTTATCATGTCATTACCATGCTTATTTAAAAGATGTACCAGCATATCAACCAGCATACAGCTATCTGCCAAGGAAGCACTTGCCCATGCTAATTCCTCAATGGCAATAGCATAACTAACCATATCCGCACCAACACCACCAATTTCCTCTGGTAATGACATTCCCATAATCCCCAGCTCCGCAGCCTTACGATAATTAGCCCAAGGGAAATCCCCTGTCTTATCTAAATCTGAAGTTAAAGGTGCAACTTCATTTCTAGCAAAATCCCTCACCATATCTTTAATCATTTGTTGGCTTTCATTTAGAGAAAAATCCATTTCAAATTACCTCCCTTTAAGTCATATTTTATTGGCAACAGTCTCCCGCTCCAAAATTTTTGTTTTCATTACTATTGTCTCAGGCTCTAAAATTCTTCCTTCTTGAATTATCTTAATAAGCCTTTGAGAAGCCGAATATCCCATTTCTAAAGCAGGATGAGCAATGGTAGTTAATCCTGGAATAAACATGGAACCAATATCAAGATTGTCAAACCCCAAAATTGATATATCCTCTGGTACCCTTAAGCCTGCTTGAGTAATCGCCTTGATAGCTCCAATTGCACATAAGTCACTGGTAGCGAAAACTGCAGTAAAATGATATCCTTCTCGCAATAGCTGCTGCATTTTGTGATAACCACCATCAACACCATTAGCATCATGCTTTATTAATGGATTATTGATTAAAAGATTATTATCTTTTAATGCTTGTAAATATCCTTCAAAGCGACCTTTATAAAAATACATCTTTGCTCCATTTAGGAGGGCAATTTCTTTATGTCCTTTATCTATCAAATATTGCGTAGCATTATAACCACCTTTAAAGTTATCAACTATAACTGCGTCAATTGATGGGTCCATTCTTCGTAACACCTGAACAATCGGGACATTTTGCTTCTTTAGCTGTTTTAAATGAGTTCCCGAATTTTCTGCAGGAATTATAATAAAACCGTCAACCATTCTCTTTCGGAGCTTCTCAATAATTTCTTTTTGCTGTTCTGCATCATCATCAGTATTCGATAAAATAACAGTAAAACCATGCTCTTTGGCGAATGCTTGGACACCGGTAGTTACCACCGGGAAAACGGGTAAAATGATATTTGGAATAATTAAGGCAATAGTATTTGTTTTTCCCTTTCGAAGGCTTTTTGCGATATCATTAGTTTGATAATTTAATTCATTAACCGTTTGTAATACTTTAATTCGCTTATCTTCCCGTACACTTTTGGGATTCGATAGTGTTCTCGATACTGTACTAATAGAAACGCCACATTTGTTTGCCACATCTCTTAATGTTACCATTATATTCTCGCTTTCTTTTTTTGCAATCGATTTCAAAAGTGGTTCTTAAGTAGTCCCAAATAATATTTGGGACTACTTAAGCTGCTTAAACCATTAACAAACCGCCATTAATTTCAATTGTTTCCCCAGTAATATAGCTACCGTATTCTGTAGCAAAGAGAACAGCTGCTCCTGCAACCTCTTCGGGTAACCCTTCTCTCTTAAGTGGTATATTTCCACAGGTTTTGACCCTGTTTTCCATGGTATTATATTGGTCATGGAAACGAGTAGTTATTAAGCCAGGAGATAAACAATTAACTAAAATATTGTATGGAGCCAACTCTTTAGCTAAGCCTTTAGTAAACGCTTGTGTTGCTGCTTTAGAAGCTGCGTAAGGGATTGCACTCGCCCCTCCACCATCATGGGCTGCTAATGATCCCAAATTGATTATTTTCCCTTGGTTTTGACGCTTCATAACGGGGATAACGTGTTTACTAACTAAAAAAGTAGAAGTTAAATTAACATCCATTACTTTTTGCCATAGACTAAGTTCCATTTCATCAAGCTTACATCGTTCTACTAATGTACCTGCATTATTAACTAATATATCAATTTTCCCTTGACCAAATACCTCTGCCTCCTTAACAAGTTTCATAACTTGGTCTTCCTTAGTAACATCTGCTTGTACAGCTATAGCTATAGAGCTTAGCTTTTCTACCTCATCAACCACCTCTTCAGCGGCCTCTTTACTGGAATTATAATTAACAACAATTTGTGCACCAAGCTTAGCAAACTCAATTGCTATTGCTCTACCTATTCCTGTACCACCTCCTGTGACTAAAACATTCTTGCCCTTTAGATCAAACTTATGCATACATATCTCCTCCTTTTAAAGCAATATACTCAGTATTAAAAACTATTTTCCTTGGAAGTTTGGTTTGCGTTTTTCTAGATAAGCATTTACGCCTTCCTTTTTATCTTCTGTTCCAAATAAATAAGCTTGAGATAAATTTTCTATCATTAAACCTACTTCCAAGCTTATGTCATCGCTTAAATTAATAGCTGTTTTTGCCAACCTTAGGGCCAAAGGTCCTCTTTGTATAATAACTTCAAAAAGTTCCTGCACCTTCTCCTCAAGTCTTTCTAACTCAACAACATCTGTAACTAAACCTAGCCTCAATGCCTCTTCTGCAATGATGACTCTACCTAAAAACACTAGTTCCTTTACCTTTGCTTCCCCTAATATTTTAACTAACCGTTGTGTTCCTCCTGCCCCTGGTATAACACCCAATTTGCACTCAGGCAAACTAAATTTTGAATTAGTACTACATACTCTTATATCACATGCGATTGCTAATTCTAGGCCGCCTCCAAGAGCATAACCATTGACTGCGGCTATGGTTGGCTTGGTAAATTTATAAATTTGGTTATATAAGTCCTGCATTTTAGGAAAAAGGGCATCAAATTGAGTCATTTTTTGTAGGCTTTCGATATCGGCACCTGAGGCAAATGCCTTGCCATTTCCTGTTATAGCTAATACCTTCACCTCAGTATTATTTTCCAAATACTTTAAAGCAGAGGATATTTCGTCCATCATTTCATCATTAAAAGCATTGTAAATTTGAGGGCGATCTAAAAATATCCAAGCTAAACCATGATTATTATTAATCACTTTTATATGTTCATACATTTTTTAACACCTCAATAAATATGCCTTATTCTCTGTTTAATTTTTAAAAAACTTCATTTTATTAAAACCATTCTGGTTTTATCATTTTGGGTAACCAAAAAACTGCTTGAGGGAATAAGGCGATGAAAATTAATACTAATAAAATAACTATAATGTAGGGAAATACAGTCTTAAAAGCACGTACCACAGGTACTTCAGCGATTGAAGAAGCTAATAGTAAACAAAGTCCATATGGCGGAGTTATTAAACCAATGGCTAAGCATACAATAATAACTAAACCTAAATGTATGTCACTAATTCCTAAATTTTCAGCTGCTGGCAATATAACCGGGACAAATAAAATCATAGCCGGAATTGCATCCATAAATGTGCCTAAAAAGAGGAATAGGAGAATAACAGCTAGCATAAAAGCTGGTGCATAAGGTAATTGGGTAGCAAACACCTGTGAAATAGATTGTGAGACCTGATAGTAACTTAACAATTCACCTAAGGCACTAGCTGTTGATAGTGCAAATAAAGACATCGAACTTAACTTTAAAGTCTCTATCAATATATCCGGTAATTCACTCCACTTAATGCTTCTATAAATAAACATACTAATAATAAATGCATAGACACAAGCTAATGCAGCAGCTTCAGTAGGTGTAACAATACCTCCCACAATACCACCGAGTATTATTGCCGGTGTCATTAAAGGTGGAATGTTTTCTATGAACTTCTTTAAGAGAACTCCTAAAGGTACTCGCTCATATTTAGGATAGCCATACTTTATTGAATAATAATAGATTAAAAGCATCTGCCCTAATCCAATTAATATCCCTGGTATAAAGCCTGCTAAGAAAAGTGCACCAACTGAGGCACCAGCTAGACTCCCATAAATGACCATTGGAATGCTTGGTGGGATAATAACACCAATTGTTGAAGAAGCCGCAGTTACTGCTAGAGCCGTTTCTTTACTATAACCTTCTTTAACCATGCTTGGTATTAATACACTACCTATTCCGGCAGTATCTGCCTGTGAAGATCCGGAAATGCCTGCGAAAAACATCGATACAACAACATTAGAATGGGCTAAGCCACCTCGTATATGACCTACCATAGCAGTAGAAAAATCAATTAGCTTATCTGTTATTTTGCCTGAGTTCATCAAATTAGCAGCCAATATAAATAAGGGGACAGCAAGTAATACGAAAGAATTAAGGCCGCTGAACATTTTTTGAACGACAGTAATTGCGGGTACGCCAGGAAGCAAAGTAATTCCAAAAAAAGCAACAATCCCTATTACAAAAGATATGGGTACACCAAGTACAAGTAGCACTAAAAATATTGCTACCGACATTATTCCAACCATCAGGCATCACCCCTATCTGCTCTTTCCGTAAACAACTCAATCAAATTTTCAATAGAATATAAAAACATTGTAAAACCACTTATCGGTAAACACACCCATACATATCTTTGACTTAAGCTTGGTAATGAACTAACATTCCAATTCCAGAACTGTTTGGTAAGCTTATAGCCGTAATACGCCATAATTAAGCCAAAAGAAGCTATCAATAGGTGGATAAAAAGCTGATTTAAAATAGCCCACTTACCCTGTAATTTTTCTGCAATTACACCCATACTAAAATGGCCTTTATGCCTTACCATTACTGCAGCACCTAACATAACTGACCAAATAAAGGAGTATTTAGCTGCTTCCTCTGTCCAAAGAGCTGAAAATCCGGGTACATAACGTGTCGTAACCTGAAGAATAACAAAAATAATAAACATAAGTAAAAATAATGCCGCTATTCGTAATTGTATGTACTCAATGGCGTTAATAAACCTTCTCATATAGCCCTCCATCCCTTTTTAGTAAAAAAGGTGGCCTTCTTAGAGAAGACCACCTTTCCCTAAATTACTACTTCATCTCAGCAATTTTTTTAAGTATATCTTCTAAACCCAGACTCTTAGCTACTTTATCTCTAATAGGCTGAGTCATTTCAATGAATGGTGCTACATCCACTTCATTTACAATTGCACCTTCAGCTATTAATTGTTCTAGGGCTACACCAGCCAAGTCATTATCAGCCACACGTTCGGCTTCTGTAGCTGCTACTACAGCTTTATCTACAGCAGCCTTCTGCTCCGGAGATAAACTTTGATATTTTTTATCACTCATTAATAATAAACGAGTAGCTATATCATGGTTTGTTAAAGAAATATTTGGAGCTGCTTCATGGAACTTCATTTGTAAAATATTAGCAAAATCATTTTCTGCTGCATCAACAACTTTATTTTGCAATGCTTGATATAGCTCGTTAAATGCAACAGAACTTGGTTGAGCACCAAAAGTCGACCATACTTCACTTGTAACAGGGCTAACTTGGATGCGAATTTTAACATCTTTCAAATCTGCGGGTGTATTTACCGGCTTATTTCCAAAATAAACTCTTACACCACATTTCCACCAACCTAAGAATTTGAAATCAGTTTTTTCTTCAACTAAGCCTGCCATCTTCTGACCTACTTCACCATCTAATACACTTTTCCAATGGTCATAACTCGCAAACAAGTATGGTAAAGCTAATAAATCAATTTCTTTAACAGTCTGAGTCATAAAACCGGGAGAAGCCACTATAACATCTACAGTTCCTGTAGCCATTTTTTGTACTAATTCATCCTCATTACCACCAAGCTGACCATTTGGATGAATTTCAACTGTTATAGAACCATTACTTTCCTTCTCAACTACTTCTTTAAACTTTAGCATACCTACCTGGTAAGAACCTTCTTCTGGTGTAACGTGTGCAGCAATAAGTTTAACTGGTTTTACCTCTTCTTTTGGCGCTTCCACTTTAGGTGTTTCTGCTTTAGGTTCCTCTTTCTTAGTACCACCACAGCCTGTTAATACTAAACTTAAGCTTAATAATAACACCAATAAAATTAATCCACTTTTTCTCATCTCTTTTACCCCCTAGTAATTTTATTAATTAGAAAATTGGTTAAATAAACAATAATCAGAAATCTTGGATCCATCTACCACTCTCCTTTAAATTTAGTTGCAATCGTTTTCAAATATGAAAATGATATTCTATAAGAAGGACAAAAATCCTTTAAAAATTTCTAGTTAAAAAACTCCGTTTCGCATTATGAAATATGGTGATTAGATTAAGAATATCCATTTGGGAAAAAACCTCTTTTTACCGTTGAACCCTACCAGAGCCGTCACCCTTCATTAAATTTTCTACCTCTTCAACCGATACAAGGTTAAAGTCACCAGGAATGCTGTGCTTTAAGCAGGAGGCCGCCACTGCAAATTCTAAGGCTCTCTGATTATCCATTCCGCTTAAAAGGCCATAAAGCAGTCCTCCACAGAATGAATCTCCACCTCCGACCCGATCAACTATGTGAATATGGTATTTCCTAGACTTATAAAATTCTTGACCGTCATAGAGAAGGGCAGACCAGCCATTATCTGAAGCTGAATAACTTTCTCTTAAAGTTATAGCTACCTTCTTGAAACCAAATCTTTCCACTAATCTTTTAGCCACCTGATGATAACCAACATCATCCAATTCGCCTATAGTAATGTCGGTTTTATCAGCTTTGATACCAAATACATTTTCAGCATCTTCTTCATTTCCCACAGCAATATCCACATATTCCATTAATCCACTCATTACTCTATTAGCTTTTTCGGAAGTCCATAGTTTTTTGCGAAAGTTTAAATCACAGCTTACCATTATGCCCGCTTTCTTGGCAGCCTTCAACGCTTCTAAGGTTACCTCTGCTGTCGAATCACTGATAGCTGGAGTAATACCTGTAAAATGGAATAACTCTGCCCCTTTAAAAATCTCATCCCAATCCATTTCACCAAGCTTAATCATAGCTATTGACGAGTTAGCCCGATCATATATTACCTTGGAAGCTCTTTGGGAAGCCCCTGTCTCTAGGTAATAAACACCCAACCGATCACCTTCCATTTTTATATAGTCCGCTTTGACGCCATATTTCCTCAGAAAACCCCTACAGGCCTGCCCTACTTCATGCTTAGGCAGTTTAGTAATAAAATAAGCATCAAGTCCATAATTTGCCAAAGAAACGGCAACATTAGCCTCTCCACCAGCATAAGTAGCTTCAAAACAACTAGCCTGAGTTATTCTTTGATAACCTGGAGCTACCAGCCTAAGCATTATTTCCCCAAAGGTTACAACTTTTTTGCCCATATTTTCCTCCATAACTGATATTGATTTCTTATCAAAAATTATCTGTTTTTTCAATTGATCATGTCGGTGTAATTTGCGCTTTTTTGTCTCTAGTTTTTCTTATTTTTTCCACGAACCTCCGGGCTGTTTCGGTTACTAATTCATAATTTTCTGTTTTAGCCCCTTTAGTTAAAGACCCTCCTACCCCCACAGCAACAGCACCTGCTTTTATCCATTCCTCAACATTTTCCAAAGAAACTCCACCAGTTGGCATTAAAGGCGCCTGAGGCAGAGGGCCCATAATGGCTTTAATAGCCTGAGGACCTAGAATCTCCCCTGGAAATATCTTTACAATATCTGCGCCTAGCTCCAGGGCTTCCACTATTTCCTTAATGGTCATGGCCCCCGGCATACATGGGACTTGATAACGGTTACATAGTTTGATTACCTCAGGGTTAAGATGGGGAGAGACAACATATTCCGCACCGGCAAGGATTGCTGCCCTGGCAGTTTCGGAATCAAGGACGGTTCCCACACCGAGAATCATATTATCACTTTTTAAACTCACTATCTCTTTGATAACATCAATGGCTCCTGGTACGGTCATAGTAACCTCAATGGTATTGATACCCCCGGCCATTACAGCATCAATAATTCTTTTTGCCTTTTCAGCAGATTCTGTTCTCACAACAGCTACGATACCGCTGTCTAGAATACTCTGTAAAATCTCAAGCCTTCTCATAAAATGCCTCCTATCTCATATAACCGCCAGCCATGGCAGAGACCGCCAATTTTTTATATATACTCAAAATTCCTTTTTCCGAAGAATTATTTTTAGGCTGCCAGTATTTTTGCCGTTCTTTGAGAACTTCAGAAATTTCTTCAGGGTTTAAATGTTTATTATTTATACCTACAATGTTTATAGTTCGACCTGGAATATCTATTTTTATTAAGTCCCCATCTTCTACTAAAGCAATAGGTCCGCCTTCCTGAGCCTCTGGAGAAACGTGACCAATAGCGGGTCCTCTTGTGGCTCCGGAAAATCTACCGTCAGTAACTAATGCCGTCGTCGATATTAGCTGAGGGTCAGCGGCGATTGCTTCTGTAGTATAAAACATTTCAGGCATTCCACTTCCCTTAGGACCTGCATAACTTACTACAATAACATCTCCTGGCTTAATTTCCCCAGTTAGAACAGCCTCTCTAGCCGATAATTCATCACCAAATACCTTGGCTGGCCCAACATGGACATGCATTTCGGGATTTATTGCCGAATGTTTAACTACAGACCCCTCAGGGGCTAAATTGCCTTTTAGCACGGCAATGGAGCCCTGAGACTGGAGCGGTCTATTTGGGGGAGAAATTATATCCTCCGGTTTTAACCGGTAATTATTTAAATAACCGTTATTAGCTTGTATCCAACCAGAATCTTTGATAAATTGCAAATTATCTCCTAATGTCATTCCTGTACAGGTTAGTACGTCTAGGTTTAAAAATTCCTTTAAGGCCAGCATTACTGCCGGTACTCCCCCTGCATACCAAAATAATTCAGTCGCATATTTCCCTGCAGGTCTCGTATTTACTATAAAAGGAACTTTTTTATTTACTTCATCAAAAAGACTAGGTTCTAAATCAATTCCCACTTCTCTGGCTATGGCAGGCAAGTGTAGCAAAGCATTTGTTGATCCGGAAATAGCGGCATGTATCACAACCGCATTATAGAAAGCTTCGTAGGTTAGAATATCCCTAGCTTTTATTTCTTTTTCTACAAGCCTAATAATTTGTACACCAGCATCCCGGGCTAAAGTCCTGATAGTTTTAAGTGCGTAAGGAATAGTTGCAGTACCCGGCAAAGAGAGCCCCAATGCTTCTGACATTACCTGCATTGTGCCGGCAGTACCCATAAACTGACATGCACCACAAGTCGGACAAGATGCAGTCTTCAAGCGGCAAAACTGTTCATCGTTAATTTCACCTTTACGATGCCAAACACTATAAGTCCCTACCTGTTCTAATGTCAGCCCATCCGGCCCTGCTAACATAACTCCGCCGGGCACATGAATGGTAGGCATATTTAATCTTGCTGCAGCCATTAAATGAGCGGGTAAAGCTTTATCACAGGAGGAAATCAAGACCAGCCCGTCAACAGGATTTGCTTTAGCATGGATTTCTACCATTCCGGCAATTATTTCTCTGGATAAAAGGGAGTAACTCATTCCTTCATGGCCTTGAGCAATACCATCGCAAATATCAGTCACTGTGTATTGACCCGGTTTACCCTGGGCATAGATGACACCCTTTTCTACTTCCTCTACAAGGTCTTTTAAACCAAAGCTACCAGGATGACTGGAGCCTTGTGTGCTTTCAATAAGGATTTGAACCCGATCAAGGTCATTGACATGCCAATCCATCCCCTGTCTTAATGCATCAATCTCAGGACCAATTTTCCTTATTTCTTCGGATCTGCCCACTTTATCAACTCCCTAAACTTCTATTTACCTTAATAGTAAACCATAAAATTATATTGAGCTAAACTATTCTCCAATATATACGTATCGCATTATGAAACGTCATTTTATAATTTTCACTTAAATATTTCTACCTATTTGCAGAATATCCTGCTAAATAATTTAAAGTTTTTTAAATTATTTACGATAACTTAATCACTAAGGAAAATATACCTGCACACACCATGTAAATTTGCCCTTTTTAATAAATACTTCTCAATAAAAAAGGCCTCTGCAGCGAGAGGCCTTAATCATGATAATCATTTATATGAAATTTGTTTAGCGGTTTTACCATTCAGCAATAGTTCCATCCTGATTACGCCAAACGGGGTTTTTCCAATTATTGCCTTTAAGAGCTGCTTCGCGAACCTTTTCTTCATCAATTTATATACCTAAACCAGGCTTTTCCAATATATTTACAAAACCTTGTTCATGTTTAAAGGCACCAGTATCCTTTAGATAGTCAAGAAGGTCCCCGCCCTGGTTATAATGAATGCCTAAACTCTGTTCTTGAATAAATGCATTGGGTGTGCAAGCATCAAGCTGTAAGGAGGCAGCCAAGGCTATAGGTCCTAAGGGGCAATGTGGTGCAACAGCTACATCATAAGCTTCGGCCATGGTACAAATTTTGCATTCGGTTATGCCGCCCGCATGTGATAAATCGGGTTGAATGATATCTACATATCCATCCGTAAATATTTTTTTAAAATCCCACCGCGAAAACATCCTTTCGCCCGTTGCTATAGGAGTGGCTGAGTGCTTGGTTCTCCTTTAAGGCCTCAATATTTTCGGCGAGAACGGGTTCTTCAATAAACATCAGCCGATAAGACTCCAGCTCCTTGACCAGAATTTTTGCCATAGCCTTATGAACACGGCCATGAAAATCTACAGCGATACCAAAATCCTTTCCACAGGTTTCCCTAATTGCTGCCACTCTTGCCACAGCCTCATCAATTTTGCTATAGGAATCTATATAATGCAATTCTTCCGTACCATTCATTTTTATTGCAGTGTATCCTTGTTCTTGCTTTTCTTTAGCTTGGGCACCAACATCCTGAGGACGATCTCCTCCAATCCAGCAATAGACCCGTATCTTATCTCTACAGGCACCACCTATTAGTTGGTATATAGGTGCATTATAATACTTCCCTTTTATATCCCATAGGGCCTGGTCTATGCCGGCAATTGCACTCATTAATATTGGTCCACCACGATAAAATCCTGCTCGATATAGTACCTGCCAATGATCTTCAGTATTTTCATTACTTAAATTTATTGTATAAGTCAAGCGGTGCAGATCTATATTATTATTACTAACAGATCCTAAACCTGTCGACATACTATAAATTTGTAATCCTGCTTTATCATTAGCTTGGTCTTTCTTTTGGCCTAATCCAGTACAACCAATAGCTGACAAGCTAATTATTAGCACTACACATAATATTAAGCTCATTTTTCCTTTTAGCATAATTTCCTCCTACTTATATGTTGGGGTCATTAACAGGGTATTTTTTTCTTTTTCCCTCTGTAACATTATTGTTTTAATACTTAGACTATTTAAAATGCAAAAAATTCCACTTTTCAGCCTATTGTTTATAAAATTCATTTCCAATATAATTACTGTATCTTTCACATAAAGGGGCCACAAAAATGATTGGAGTATTTTATGCAGTATTAGTAGCTTATGGTTATGCAAGCAGTAATTTTTATATGAAGAAAGGCATGGAAAATGGTGCTAAGGATATCGGCGTTTTTTATACCATAATAGTAAATTTTTCATTAGCCCTATTTTTCGCTATTTATGTTTTCATAAAAAACCCGGGGATCCTTAATTTTCCAGGCATTATATTTTTTGTTCTTTCGGGTATTATGGGACCGATCCTAGGTAGGCTAACATTTTACACCGCCATCAACCACGTTTCTATTACCTTAGCGTCATCAATAAAAATTACTGCCCCGGTTTTTGCGGCTATTATCGCTTTCTTAGCTTTAGGGGAAACATTGAGCACAACGGCTTTAATAGGCATGTTTGTTGTCATGTTTGGTCTTTATCAGCTTTCCCAATTACAAAATGGCACTAGCGAGAAATCAGCAAAAGGCTCATTAAAGCTAGGTATTCTTTTCGCCCTTCTTTCTGCCTTGTCTTTTGCGGGTGGCAATGTCTTTAGAAAATTTAGCTTACAATATATAGATTCGGCAGTTCTGGGTCTAGCTATAAGCACTTTAGGTTCCTTAATATTTTATCTTATTTACTTTACTATAAAAGGACGCTTCAAGGAATTCAAAGAAACACCCCCGACTGCTAAGAAAAATTTTATTATCGGCGGCCTATTTACGACTATAGGTACCGTTTGCTATTTTTTCGCTTTGAAGACTATTCCCGTAGCTATTGCTGTAACCATAGCTAACACCGAACCTATTTTTGTCATGTTTCTAGGTAAATACGTCTACAAGCTGAAGGAAGAGAAACTAAGTAAGAAAATGCTCGCATATATCGGGATGATTTTCTTAGGTGTGGTGGTTATTACATTAAAAGGCTGAGCCGCCTACGACTTCAGCCCCTTTTCGTCTAATGCGTCTATTAGTCAATTCGTCTACACGCCTATATTTCATAGTGGCTAGTTACTTATGACATGTCACGATGTCATAGTTTTTTAATTCTAGCGTAGCGAAATCTTAATCTAGCGAAGCGAAACCTTAACCTCAATTATTACTCATTCCGAATTGCCGAGATTGGACTTAGACGCACAGCCCGATCAGCAGGATAAAGCCCGGCAACAACTCCAATGAGAATGGAGAAACCTAAAGCAAATAGCGTTAGCCATGGTGGTATAACCGAAAGGGAATTGGCCACCTCACCGGGGGGCATCCCACGATTAATAAAGCCGGACCCGAAATGATTTATCACACTTGATGCCCCATAGCTTAAACCTAGCCCAAAAATCCCACCCATCAATCCAATAAGTCCTGCTTCTGTTAAGAACAGCATCCGGACATCAAAAAAGGAAGCACCGATTACTTTCATGATGCCAATTTCCCTAGTCCGCTCATAAATTGACATAATCATAGTATTTATGATGCCCAGAGCTGCTACCAATAAAGTAATACTGCCAATACCCCCTAGTATAGCCTGGATCGTTTTGGACGTCTTTTCTATTCCTTCCAAATTATCAGCCATAGAATAGGCCTGATAACCTTTTTCCTTCAGAGCTTTAGAAACCTGTTTGGTAGCATCAACATTATCAGTTCTAACCCAGATAAATTCATAATCATTAGGCGAGGGGCCCTGAGGCTCCCTTGAGGAACGGACTGAAGTAGTTACACGTCCTCCACCTTTAATCGCCATTTCCATAGCCATCCTAGGATCTTCACCAGTATTACGGGCTCCCCCCATAACATAATCCCTTATTCTTTTAATCTCTTCAATTGGTGCGTAAGCCTGCCAAGCCTTATTCATATTTTTTTCACTTAAAACACCCACTACTGTAAAGTTATAGATCTTTTTCTGCCCGTTGCGGTTATTGACTTCCATGGAAATCCTTTGATTCATCATTTCTATGGTGCTAGTTTCCTGCTGCATCTGCTGTTGGCGCATCATTGCCCCGCCCCGCTCAGACATATTGCGCATCATGTCCATTTCCCTGCGGTCCCGGAAGTTTCTACCTACTTCCCAACCCACAACAATGTTAAAGCGGTCATCACCTTCCAAGAACCGACCTTCCGCTATTTCAAACTCAAACTGAGACATTTGATCAGGTTCAAGGCCAACCAACTGCAGATGTCCCTCCTTGCGTCCCCATAGTGCCCTCCCACCCATGTTAAACCCGGGAGAGACGGCTATTACGCCAGGAATTGCCTTGATTTCATTTACTGCATCATCATTTAAAGGATTAGCTTGACCAATTGGATTCCCCTGTTCATCAAAGTTCATGCCAGCCATCACATCAATCTGGTTTAAGCTTCCCCAGCGTTCCATGTCCCGCTTACTTGATTCATTAAGACCTATCCCTAAAGAAAGCATAACTACTATAGAGGTGGTACCAATAAGCACCCCTAATACAGTTAAAAATGTTCTCACTTTGCGGCGCCATAAATTTTTATAGGCCATTCTAAAAATATCAATCTTATACATCGAAGAATTCCCCATTCGCTTTAACCTTACGTCTTAAACGCCAGATAAAGACAGCCTGGATAAAGACAATAATCAGAAGCAATATCGCCTTCCAGTTATTTTTTAGTTTTACTGCAAGACTTTCCTGTGACCCGTCAGGACCCATAGGTGAGCCTGGCATACCTGGTCTGCCGTCAATAATGCCCGGCTTGCCCCCTGGCCCCATCTCGCCTCCCATAGGTGGTTCAGATTGACCTTGGACCTGTAAGTTAAAGGGTTTTTCGACCCGAACTTCTTTATTATTGTTATCGATATAGGTAAATACCACCATGCCTTCTAACTCTCCTTCATTTTGAGGAATAGCCATAGCCTGATAGTAATCGCTCATACCTGTTTCAAGATTGCCAATATAGTACACTGCATTTTCTTTTTGAAAATCCCCATCCATATTTACCATAAAGTTAGTTAAAGCCACCTTGCCAACATTGACAAACTCTGCAGAAATTGGCGTAGGCTGACCGACAAAAGCCATCGGTGGAGTATCAACAGATAGGATTTCCAGGCGACATTCTTGAGTAACAGGAACATTGACCCGTTCTTTTACTGTATTGGACTGCCCATTATCATATTCATAGATGATCTCTATTGGAACATTGTAGGTCTTGGCCTGAGCATTTGGATCAACATAGAGAGCTACATCTCTGACTACTGTGGTTTTACCTGGAATCTTCTCTATATAAAAGGTATTACTGCTGTCTACAGGAGAGAACACCGTATCTCCCTTTTGATTATCTTCTAATTGAACATCAACAATAGATACTTTAGCATTATGTACATCCTTGATATTGGTATTTTCCACAAATAATTTCAAAATAACAGTATTACCTGCTAAGACCTGTTCATCAGATAGCGTATATTTATTGATTATTACCCAGGGTGTTTTCCCACTAGCACCTACACTGGCTTTGGGTAAAGGAAGGTTTAAAACCTCTTCCTGCTTGGTTTGTGTCCCTTTGTAATCATATGTAAAGGTAAGCTTAACCTCATTGCCAGCCCGAGGATCCTCTGCCTCTAGCTGAAAGGAAACCATCCGGGTCTGTTTCCCTTTAACATCAAAAAGGTGCTTGGTGTTGGATAAATCCACTACACTGAAATTTTTATCATCATTGACTTTGCCATCTAAAGCTATACTAACATTGCCAGCATCAGATTCACTTATATTCTCAAAAAACACATTAGCTGTAAAGGCTTGACTCAAATCAGGCTCTTTAGGCTCAAACTGTACAGTCTTCACAACAAATTGAGGCTTTGTTATTCCATAAGTAACAGGCACAGTTATTTTGGAGTAAATAGTGGAAGTAGCCTGTAATGCGTTTTTATAGTCCACGTTTACCTTGAGCTTATAATCTCTATTTGCAGCACTTTCATCAACATTAATTTTAATAGCTACGCTTTGGACAGCTTTACTATCAACCTGTTTCACTTCAGGTGCTTCAACAACAGAAAACGGGGCCAGCTTGTTTTTATCATCCTCTAATTCAAAGTTGAAATTCAGGTTAAAAGCAGGTCCTGTACCAATATTTCTAATAACAAAGGATATATAAAAATCTGTTCCCGCAACAACTTTATCTACTTCTACGTTTTCAATT
The DNA here is from genome assembly GCA_000802045.1 of Peptococcaceae bacterium BICA1-8. Lineage (GTDB taxonomy): Bacteria > Bacillota > Peptococcia > Peptococcales > BICA1-8 > BICA1-8. The sequence continues at coordinate 36,838 of JUEF01000126.1, read as the reverse complement.
ATCAATAAGGGATCTAATCCTGTATCAATTGTTTCAATTTCTTCTGCCCCAACTGAGGCTATAAGTCCGAACATTAAAAATACTACTAAAATCAGGCTAGTTAACTTTTTCATTTACTAGTACTCCTCCTTTGTTTTCTTCACTGGTAATAATTCCGTCCACCATGTGGATGATTCTGTCAGCATATCCTGCCACATCTCGGTCATGGGTAACCATGACTAACGTCTGCCCTTTTTCCTTAATAGTAGTTGTTAAAAGTTCCATTATTTCCTTGGTTGTCTTTGTATCCAGATTTCCGGTAGGCTCATCACAAAAGATAATTTTAGGGTTATTAATTAGGGCTCTAGCAATACTAACCCTCTGCTGCTGACCACCACTCATCTGACTAGGCTTATTCAACATCCTGTTTTCCAAGCCAAGTACTTTCAGCATATCCCGGCCTCGTTTACTCCGTTCTTTACTCCCCATCCCCTGTAATATTAAAGGAAGTACGGAATTTTCTAAAGCAGTAAGCGATGACAAAAGGTTAAAAGACTGAAAGACAAAACCCATATAATTACGCCGAAAAGCGGCCATATCCTTTTCTTTAACCTTATTAATCGAAATATTGTTAATCCAAATTTCTCCTTTAGTAGGCCTCTCTAATCCAGACATCATGTTTAATAGGGTCGATTTTCCGCTACCTGAAGTTCCAACAATAGCAATAAATTCACCCTTTTGTATCTTCAGATCGACCCCATCTAGAGCTGTGATAATTTCCGTACCAACTCGGTACTTTTTTATAAGGTTTTTCACCTCAATAATCGGTGTCATATTACGCTCTCACCCCCCTACTCTATCACTAAACAGACGCATTTATTTCCAAGAAAGTTCCAATTAATTCTATCATATTTAAAAAAAGTTTATTCATATTAGAATAAACTTTTTTTAAAAAATCAATCCCCCAAAAAATAAAACTTATGCTCTGTGCCTATGGATACACTTGTCCGGTCTCCTAGGCTATTAAAGGCTCTGCAATAATGAATAAAACAACGAGGAGCATTATACTTAATAAAACCAGTCTTTTCATCTTAAACCTCCAAATTTTTCTAAAATACTTATTAGTAATATTATTTCCACTATTCGGTAATTATAAGCATAAATATGATTATACGACCAACAAATACCTGTTGACAGCTTACGGCCAGCATGATATATTTTTATTCAATAACAGATATAGCTTTGTAAATCTGTTATAAAACAAAATAGCGAACTCTTATTCAGAGAGGTGGAGGGACTGGCCCGATGAAGCCCGGCAACTGGCCTATTTATTTAGGTGCTGTGCCAATTCCTGCAGACAGTAATGTCTGACAGATAAGAGCGGACGTACTTTTTGAGAGTATGCCCTCTTTTATCTGACCAGATAGAAGAGGGCTTTATTTTTGGATAATATTCAAGCCACTTAGTAGTATCCAATTACTAAAATCATAGGAGGAAATGTACATGAAAAAATTATTTAGTATTTTATCTTTAATTTTAATTATTACATTTTTTGTTGCAGGCTGCGGAGGCAGTGGCTCTGCCAAGAAAGAAGAACAAAAGCTAAAGGTAGGGGTTACCGCTGGTCCCCATGAAGCTATTTTGGAAAAGGTAAAGGAGCTGGCAGCTAAAGAAGATTTAATAATTGAAGTTGTTACCTTTAATGACTATGTCCAGCCAAATATTCAGCTGGCCGATGGAAACATTGATTTAAACAGCTTTCAACACGAACCTTATTTAGATAAATTTAAAGCAGACCGCAAACTAAAGCTTTCCAATATTGCTAATTCTGTAAACTTCCCTATGGGTATTTATTCGCAAAAAGTTAAAGATGTTAATGAACTAAAGGCAAAAGATAAGGTAGGCCTGCCAAATGATCCCACTAATGGAGCCAGAGCATTACAGCTATTTGAAGCGGCAGGGCTAATAAAACTCAAGGAAGGCGTTGGCTCAAGTGCTACAGTAAAAGACATTGTAGAAAATCCTAAAAACTTAGAGTTCGTCGAGCTAGAGGCACCCATGATTTTACGCACTTTGCCTGATTTAGCAGCGGCTGCAATAAACACTAATTTTATTGTGCAGGCTGGAATGTCACCTGTTAAAGAATCAATTTTCATCGAGCCTAAAGACTCTCCTTGGGTAAATATTATTGTTGTCCGCGAGGGAGAGGAAGATAATCCTTTATTCAAGAAATTTGTAGAGCTTTACCAATCCCAGGAAATTAAAGATTTTATAAATAAAGACTTCCAAGATTCTGTTGTTGCCGCCTGGTAAATTATCTTAGGGGCTAAGCTATGGGGTCGGTGGGCGTGACGTCTTTGGGGTTAGAGTTTTATGTCGGCATGACGACTTACGGGAAAGTTTTTGGGACGGCATAACGTCTTACACATACTTCTTTGGATCGGCATTATTGCTTTTGGTTGCCTTGTCAAGCATAATTTATCTAATCATGCCGACGTGCAGTAAACTCTTAAGCCGTCATGCTGACATGCAGACTTGCATTTTAGCTGTCATGCCGACGTCATGAATTATCTAGGAAGACGTCATGCCTAAAACTACTAGTAACTAAATGAGGAGTAATTTGTATGATTGAAATCACAAATCTATATAAAACCTACCAGAGCAATGAGGGTAATGTAGAGGCACTTAAAGGTGTTAACTTGAAAGTAGAAAAGGGCGAGATTTTTGGAGTAATTGGTTTTAGCGGCGCCGGCAAAAGTTCTTTAATCCGTTGCGTAAATATGCTGGAAAAGCCAACAGAAGGCAGCGTCCGGGTTAACGAGCTGGAAATGACTAAACTAACAAAGCATAAGCTGCGGGAGGCTAGGAAAAAAATTGGTATGATTTTCCAGCACTTTAACCTCCTGGAAACCTGTACAGTCTTTGAAAATATAGCAGTGGCTTTAGAGCTTTCCCATATTCCCAAAGCAAGTATAAATGAAAAGGTAAATAACCTTTTAAATATTGTAGGACTAGAGGATAAAAAAAATAACTTTCCCAGCCAGTTATCAGGCGGTCAGAAACAACGGGTAGCTATTGCTCGAGCCTTGGCTAACGATATTGACATCCTACTCTGTGATGAAGCTACATCTGCCCTTGATCCTCAGACTACTGAAGCTATTTTAGAATTATTATTAGATATTAATCGGAAATTCAAAATTACTATCCTTTTAATAACCCATGAAATGCATGTTATCAAAAAAATCTGCGATAAAGTAGCCGTAATAGAAGACGGGGTAATTATTGAAGAGGATACCGTCTTAAATACTTTTACAAAGCCCAAGACTCAGACTACAAGAAACTTTATCAAAAGCATTATGGAGGATGAGCTCTCTGAGTCTGTTTTAAAAAAGCTTAGAACTAAAAAGGAGAACAACAAAATTCTCAGACTAACCTTTATAGGTGGTTCCGCCTCCCAACCAGTTCTAGCCATAATAGCAAAAGAATTACCGCTCTGGCCTAATATCCTGTGCGGTAATATAATCCAAATTAAGAATCAGACCTTGGGTCGTTTAATAATTGAGCTTACGGGGGACTGCCAATCTATTGATGAAGGAATTAAAATTTTGAAGGACCATAATGTTATCACGGAGGTGTTAAATTATGACTGAAACTAATTTATTAGAGCCCATCTGGCTGAGAGTTTTAGAAATAACACCTCAATTAACAAAAGCAACCTATGAAACTTTGCTAATGGTCCTGATTGCCTTAAGCATAGCAGCTGTTATTGGCATTCCCTTGGGAGTTCTCCTTGTTATCACAAGACCGGGGCACATCTGGGAGCAGAAATGGTTCTATAAAATAGCCAATCTTATTATTAATATAATTCGGGCAATTCCCTTTATTATCTTAATGTTTGCTATTACACCTTTTACTAGACTAATCGTCGGGACAACGATTCAGCTAAAAGGAGCTATTGTACCTCTAGTTGTTTTTACAGCACCCTTTATAGCCAGGGTCACAGAGTCAGCTCTCTTAGAAGTAAACAAAGGTATTATTGAAGCCTTTTTAGCTATGGGTGCTTCCCCCTGGCAGATAATTTCCAAGGTGCTTTTAAAGGAAACCCGCTCAACCATGGTCCTGGGCATGACTATTTCCGCGATCAGCTTGATTGGTGCTTCGGCCATGGCTGGTGTTGTTGGCGGTGGCGGCTTAGGGGACCTTGCTATCCGTTATGGCTATCAAAGATATGAAGGCGATGTAATGGTTGTAACTCTAGCAGTTCTGATTATTATGGTTATGGGTATGCAAAATTTAGGCAACTCAATCGCTAAAAAACTGAAAAAGTGAGAAAAAAACGTCAATAATTGACCATCAATATTTATATAGTTCTTTAGCCGAGCCTATTAATGGCTCGGCTAATTTTTCACTTTTTTCTCTTAGCTCGCATAGTATATTGCAGTAAAAAAATCTAGAGGTGAGAGTATGTTTAATCTAGCACGAAGCGGTCATATTGAAATTGACCTTTTACGACGTCAGCTAAGCTTTTATCAGGGTAGCTTGCTGGCTGGAACATACCCTATTGCCATAGGTAAACCAGCTACACCAAGCCCTATCGGAGAATGGTCCGTTATTAATAAAAAAATATTGAACTATGAAAGCGTCTTTGGCACCCGTTGGATGGGTCTTAGTAATCCCGGCTATGGAGTTCACGGAACTAATAACCCTAGTTCTATAGGTAATGCAGTCTCTAACGGCTGTATACGGATGTATAATCATGATGTTGAGCCACTTTTTAGCAAAGTAAGTATTGGAACCCGAGTCATAATTCATAAAGGTATTAATCCTGGGTTCAATTATGAGGATAATGACTATACGATAACACCCGAGAATCCGCCATCGAATCCAAACTACCAGCCATCCCAAAGGACTTATCAAATTAAGTCCGGAGACACACTATGGTCTATTTCAAAAAAACTTGATATCCCGCTAAATGAATTAATTAAGGCTAATCCTAGTGCCGACCCCAATAAACTGATGGTTGGTCAGGTTATTAATTTGCCATAAAGAAGAAGTCCGGGGATTCCCCCCGGACTTCTTCTTTATGGCAAATTGTAGAGAGCGGGGCGGCATGGAAACCGCCCCCTACTGTTTCATCTCCCCGACACAGTAATCAGTATTAACAGCCATTCTTTTTAAAAGTCTGACCACTAATTCCTTTTCCTCCTTGGAAAAATCTTTAGTAAGCATATCCGTCCAGTTTTCTCCCACCCTTTTTATGACTGGTCCTATAGCTAATGATTTCTCAGTAACTCTAATAATATTAGCTCTTTTATCATTGGGGTCGGCTCTTCTGATTATATACCCTTCTTCTTCTAGCTTTTTTATAGCCCGGGCAGTAGTACCTTTATCAATTCGTAATAAAGCAGCTAAGTTTTCTTGGCTAATTCCATCTTGGTGGAGCAAGACGGCGAGAAAAATCCCTTGCCCGCTGCCTAGATTATAGGGCTTCAATTCCTTATCCAGATAGGATTGACCAGTTCTGTACAGGATAGAAAGCCAGCGGCCAATTGCTTTATCTTTAGCATCCATAGTTATCCCCCCGTTACTTAACTGGTTCAGGTACCAGGCTTCTCTCTGAATGCTTGGTATCTAAACTTTTTAATTCCATTAAAAGCCATGTCCCGGTCAATAATGCTGAACCTAAATCAGCAAGGGGGCCGGCATATAATATGCCGTTAAAACCATAAAATTTAGGTAAAATTATGATTAACGGGATTAATAGCAATACCTGTCTGGATAAAGTCAAAAACATAGCCTGCTTAGGCTTACCTACTGCTTGGAAATAATTTGCTCCTACTACCTGAAATCCGATCATTGGCAAAAACATTAGAAAAATTGTTAGAGCATGGGACCCTAGCTTGATAAGCTCTTGATCCTCTTTGTTAAAGAAGGCAATAATTTCCGCCGGAAATATTCTAGTAATTATAAATCCAAAACTCACCACTACCGTAGCACCTAGAATCGCTAATTTTAACGCCTCTTTCACACGATCAAAGTTTTTAGCCCCATAATTATAACCAATAATAGGCTGTGCTCCCTGATTGATTCCAAAAACTGGCATTAAAATAAGCATCATAGCACTATTAATTATCCCCATGCCCGCTATTGCAGTATCACCGCCATAATTACTTAAGGAATTATTTAAAATTACATTTAGTAAGCTAGCAGCCATTTGCATAGCAAATGGGGCAGAGCCGATGGCTATAATTTTCCCCACAATATACAGTTTGAGCCTGAGATTAGCCCGGCGTAGCTTTAAAGTACTGTTGCCGCTTAAAAAGTAGTAAAGCACCCAGCTAGCAGTTATCATCTGGGAGATTATTGTTGCAAAGGCTGCACCTTTCATCCCCCAATCAAAAATAAAAATAAATACATAATCTAATATAATATTGGTAATGGCACCGATAAGCATAGTATACATAGCAATCTTAGGATTCCCTTCAGCTCGGATGAAGTTATTCATCCCAAAACCGATGGCCATAAAAACATTACCCCATAAAATAATGTGCATATAGTCTTTAGCATAGGGTAGTATGGTTTCCGTTGCCCCGAAAAGTATTAATAAGGAATCAATAAATATTAGACCTAATACAGAAATTACTAAAGACACTACAACTAATAGGGTTGCTGCATTACCCATAATTAGTTCTGCCTCTTCATTTTTCTTTTCGCCTAACCTAATAGAAACTAGAGCATTAGCCCCAAATGCTATTAACATGGCAAAGGCCATTCCCATCAGCATAACAGGGAAACCTATTGTTATCCCCGCTATACCTAATGAACCTACTCCATTACCGATAAAAATCCGGTCTACAACATTATATAGCGCATTTACCAGCATTCCGATAATAGCTGGTATAGAAAATTTTAGTAATAACTTTGATACCTTTTCTTCTCCTAGCTGTTTTGAGCGATCCATAAATTCTGCCTCCCTATATATACAATATGCAATTATTGCACATGCAACTATTATATGAGAAACTAGTTGCATGTGCAACTAGTTTCTCATATAACTTTTTGGGAATTAATGACCCCACCTGTTCTATGTATACCCCACCATCTCTCAGGTAAAAATATTAATATTACTGTTAGCCTTTTGCTTCATAATAATTACAGGAGGTCTAAATCAATGCAAAATCATATGGATAACTTATCCCTGACAAATGAAAAAGCAACCTTTGCCGGAGGTTGTTTTTGGTGCCTGGTTCCACCCTTTCAAAATTTGGAGGGAGTCGTAGATATTAAGACAGGTTATATCGGTGGCAGAACCCCGTGTCCCACCTACGAGGAGGTTTGTACAGGACAAACTGGACATTATGAAGTGGTCCAGATGACTTTTGATCCCCAACAGGTTAGTTATAAAGAACTGCTAGACATTTTCTGGCGGCAAATAGACCCTACCGATTTCGGAGGACAGTTCGCTGACCGGGGCAGCCAATATCGAACCGCTATTTTTTATCACTCTCCCCAGCAAAGACAGGCAGCGGAAAAATCCAAGGAAGAACTGGAGAAAGCTAGCTATTACTCCACTCCCATTGTGACAGAAATTATAGAGGCCCTGGAATTCTACCCTGCGGAGGATTACCATCAAGACTATTATTTAAAAAATCCCCTCCATTATCAAAGCTATAAAATTGGTTCCGGCAGGGAGGCTTATATTAAATCCCTAAGAAATAATGACTAATTCTCTATTCTAAATTTACTAATCCTTATCATTTTGCTTAATTTTAATTTTGCATAAACTCTAGATAATTAGCATATGTAATTGGTTGTCCTACGATAAGAAAACCAGGTTCAATATTCATAGTATAATAGGACACGGTAAAGTGCAGATGAGGACCTGTTGAAAAGCCAGTTGTTCCAACAGTTCCAATCCTCTGCCCCTGCTCAACCATTTCACCAACAGTCACAAAGCTTTCATGCATATGATAATACACGCTAAATAATCCTTGCCCATGATCAATTACGATGGTATTACCCGTGAGAATTAGAGGCATAGCCAATACTATTTTGCCACCATTTATGGCTTTAATTTCCGTTCCTGTAGGTGCAGCTATATCCAATCCAGAATGTCTAGACGAAGTTGGCGCACCATTCACATAGCGTGTTTGTCCAAACTCCGTGCTTAAACGCCCTTTAGTTGGCAAAATGAAAGGTTCCGTATAATATCTTTCTAGTCCAGATTGTTTTCGAACAGGGGTAAAATATTTGGCAAATTCATCATATGCAGCATCATTTCTCGTCTCTTGCTCTATCTGCTCATTGATAACTAGATGTTGAATATTGTAATTATGGGCAACTACCTCAATCTCTTGAGAAAACTCAGTACCTTTTTTCCGATTGCCATATTTTACCTGATATTGTCCAGGCTTAATACTGTAATTTGTAGGAATATACCCTCTAATAAGGCCATCCTGTTTATACCAGCGAAACTCCTTATATATGGATTGTTCAAAGAAAATATCCTCAAGATTTTCCACGTTGTAAACTGAAACCTCAATCATATCCCCCTGAGTAACCCGCTGTTTAGAAAATACAAATTCCTCCGGAACATCTAATAATACTGGGATGTTAATTTCAGATTCCCCTCGATAAAACTTAGTTTCATCAGTCCAATCCATTATTATTTCATAAGAAAAGCTACCGTTCATATGTGGAAAAGGCAGTTGATTTAAATCCACCTGTTCCTCAAAAACGACTCTTTCTGTAGTTGAGTTTACAATTTTCAAATGAGAATAATCAGGTGCCTTTTCCGCTCGGACTTCTAGCTTGTCATCCCTTGAGAGAATAGTCACCTTTTCGTTTATTACTGCATCGTTATTACGATCAAATTTTTGTATACTCCACTGTCCATCATGCTTTAGATAACTCCAGTGTTTGTCAATTCTATTAAATAATACCTTGTCTTCGTTAAGGGTCATCTGTACTACGGGCTTAAGACGATCAGAGTAAATGTGATAAAATCCAGGATGACTGTAGAAAAAATCTGGCTCCCCCACCTTGTATAAATTTGCTTGAGGATCCTGTAAGAATACAGTTGTGTTCTCAGTAAAAAGTACTGTGTATTCTCTGGAGAATCCCCAGCGATTATGTAGATGCATATTATACTGATCAGTAATCTGCTGTGGCTTAAAATCCTCCTTTGTAATAGAGGCTAGAGCTTGAACAATGTGTTCTTTCTCCTTGGGTGAGAGCAAAAAATAGTCTTGGGTATTAGTCTCTGAAATACTATTACCGGAAATGAGTTTGATATCGATTGCTTTTAGATTTTGTTCATTAAATGTACTGCTGAAATATAAATAAGCAAAGATGCCTACAGCTGCTAGTAACAGAATTAATAGTACTTTTTTATATGATAATTTCTTCATGAAGCCTCCCAAGTCCTAGTCTTTATAAAACCATTTCTCTCTTACTAAACATTATATACTAGAGTGAACTAGTTATTAAGGTAATAATCCGAGATCAGAAACATTATATGGTCTTAAACTAGCTTGTTTATATCCTTTTCTAATTTTATTTAACATTATATTATAATATCCATCTGACACAGTATTAGTTATCCAATAATAGTTAATATCGAAAAAGAAGTAAGGATACGGTTATGCCGTTTCCTTACTTCTTTGTGAGCCATTTCCTTATTCCTTAGCTTCTTTATCAACAATCTCAGTAGCTATACGAAGCATTGCTGCTAAACTTTGCTCTACATCTTCTTCTGTGGTACACCATGAGGATACGCTAATGCGCATAGCCACATGACCCTGCCAGGTAGTTCCTCCACACCAACAAGTCCCATCAGCCTGTATTGCAGCGATTACTTTGCCAGTTATTTCTGCACTACCAAAAGAAACAAGCACTTGATTTAATTGTACTTCATTGAGAATTTCATAACCTTCGGCTCTTAGCCTTTCAGCAAATAAGCGGGCAAAACGACAGTTCCTCTCAATGAGCTCAATTAGACCTAATCGACCAAGAGACTTTAAAGCAGCCCAGCTTTCAATCCCGCGAGCCCGTCTAGATGTTTCCGGGGTATAGTGGAAGGGTTCCTTTTTCATCCCTTCCGGTAAATAGGTGGCACTAATAGACATTGCTTTGTAGAGATGTTTTGGGTTCCGTACTAAAACTACTCCACTGTCATAGGGCACATTTAACCATTTATGGGCATCTGTAGCCCAGGAATCCGCGTTTTTAAAGCCAGCTGCCAAATGGGCTTTATTTGGTGTCGCTAGTGCCCATAAACCAAAGGCTCCGTCTACATGAACCCAAGCTCCAGCAGCATGGGCTATAGCACAAATCTCCTCCGCCGGGTCAAAGGCACCTGTATTGACATTGCCAGCCTGGATACAAACAATAGTAGATTTATCTAAAGGAGGAAGTGCTTCTGCTTTCATCCTCCCCTGACCGTCAACAGGAACAGTTAAGACACGTTTACGCCCTAAACCTAATAAACCAAGAGCTTTAAATAAAGTTGAATGGGCCTCTTCTCCAACTACCACCTTAATAGGAGGAGCGCCAAATAATCCATCATTTTCTACATCCCAGCCCATGTCCTCTAACACCTTATGGCGAGCTGCCGCTAATCCGCTAAAATTTGCCATGGTTGCCCCTGTTACAAAAGCCCCTCCGCAATCTGAAGGCAATACTAGCGCTTCCGCGATCCATTTTAAGGATATCTCTTCAAGTGCTGCAGCAAGGGGCGAACTACTGTTACTAAAAGCATTCTGATCCCATGCACCGGCAAGCCAATTGGCCGCAAGGGCCGCCGGTAAAGAACCTCCTATGACAAAACCAAAATACCGCCCGCCTGCATTGGCAACTAAAGCAGGTGTTCCCAGATTGTTTAATATATTTATGACCTCTTCTGGCTTCATTGATTGGGAGGGCAATGGCTCATAAAAAGAATTTAACTGCTCAATGGCTTCTGGTGTTGGAAAAACTTTTCTTTGCTCTAAGGATTCTAAAAACTTAATAGCATGCCTTGTGGTTCCCGTAAGAAGATTCTCCACACATTTCCCTCTTTTCTTAATTTGAACTTTCTTTTAACCTTCCTCAAGCTTACTTTATTTTAATACTTTGAATATAATCCGCATTTATTAGCTCTTTACCTTTTTTAGTTTCAACTTCAATCCAATTTTCATTTACATCAGTTATTACTCCTACTACATTTATCCCTAATGATCCTGAGGATATCTTACAATTTTCTCCTATATATTTTTTAATTACCTCGTTTGTCATTATTATTACGTCCTTCCTCTTCTTTATTTTTAAAGTTATTGCTTTTTGTATTTCACGTTGTCGGGGGATAATAATAAAAAACAATATAAATAAAGGCATATATATTGCTATAAATGTCGATGAACTCAAACAACCCCACCCCTTACTCCCAATGTTTAATTATTTTACTTAAGATGTAACCATGTTGACTTAATAATACTCCACTTAAAATTATTTTAATGTATATACCATATATGTACAATAATATTAAATTATTACCTATCCTTCAATGCGGGACGAATAATCCGCAACATAGTAGCCTCAAAATTTCTTTCTACTTCCTCTTTAAGCCCTTATCTTGCTCTTGTTATCCTTTCCTACCTTTGTGACGGGCTGTATTCAATTGCCATATGCCACAAAGCATACTTACCATACTAATTGCCCATAAAACTCCCGCTTTTCCTATTGATAAGGAATTTTCTTCAGATAACATACCTGCTGAGATTTCTGGTCTTCCTTTTAAAATTTCTAAAATATAATAAAAACTTAACGCTAAGAAAGCACCCTGGACTAAAAACCAAACGTTTACTGAATTCTTTCGCTTATACCAGAGCCATAATACTATGATTAAACTTATTACTATAGTGATAGAGAATCCCATTGTAAGCATTGTGATAGTTTCTGCTTCCATTGCCATAAATTATTTTCCTCCAGTATTGAAAATTTCAAAGCATCACGTCAAGACCTTTTCTATCGAGGTATATTTTTCCTCAGCCTCATCTTCATCAATGAACCATAGAATTCTCTCATCTTGCACCGATAAATGTATGTACCCGTTACTTCAATTCCATAAGATTAATCTGTTTTTATTCTCCCATTGAGTCTTCAACATAGACAATTAAAAACTCAGTTGATTTTAATACCAATATTTTAGTTTACTTTAGTCATGTCTAATTGGTATTATATAACAAAAGGACTTTAAAAGGGTGTACTTAATGGATAAAATTTCAAGAGTTCATGACATTAATAATATTCATATTCGCAATTATAAACCTGGGGATCTAGGCTATATTGATTTTATGCATTGTAGGCTTTATGAAAGCGAGTACGCTTTTGATGCTGAATCATTTGAGCAATATGTTTTGCCTAGCATGGCAACTTTTTTAGATACTAAGGATAAACAAGGAAGTATGATTTGGGTAGCGGAATATGGTAATCATATTGTTGGTGCTATTGCAATTATTAAAGTTGACCATAATAGTGCACAACTCAGATGGTTTATAATTGATCCGAAATTTAGAGGTTTTGGTCTAGGTAGAAATTTAATGACTACTGCAGTTAGCTTCTGTAAATCTCAAAATTATAAAACAGTATTTCTATTGACTATTGACTTTTTAAAAGCTGCCCGTTATCTATATCAAAATTTTGGATTTGAATTAACAGAAAGCAAGTCACATTTCTTGTGGGGAAAAGATTTAACAGAAGAACGTTGGGAACTTAAGTTATATTAACATAATTTAATTTAACTTAAGTTAATTTAATTTAATTTAATTTACTTCATACGGCCGGTCATTAAGGTTTTTTTGAACCCCATATTTTTTTGCTTGAATTCGCCAGCCAAACTGACCAAATATAAAATATAACCAATGAGGAACAAATGGTTTAGCCATTAATTTATTGCTTCCTCCGGAATATGCTCACCGCCTGCAATAGCTGCCGCTGTAAGATCCAACGACTTTACTACATTCCTTACCATTCCTCCTAGACTATCTATGGGGCGACTGTCAATCGAACCTCCACCACCCAAAGCAAGCCCCCCAGCCCATTCAAAACTCGACGCGTTTGCAAAGTGGCGATATATACTTAGAGCTGTGTTATTTTGGTGGGCCTCAGGAAAGCCGGAATTACAAATAGCTATCATTCTCGGTCTTTTTATATGTTCGCGACTTTTTCTTTCGTTACTTATCAACTCCATTGCTTTAGTGACTATTGCTGGAGCACTGTCCAAATATAGAGGGGATGATAGAATCAAAATATCACAATTGTTTATAGCCGAAATCAGTTCATTAATTCCATCTTCATGTTTTAGTATTTGAATGAGTTTAATCTTCTCTCCTTTAATATCATATTGACGCAATTTATCCAATAGATAATTTCCGACTGCTTCAGAAGTACTTGAGGCTGGTTTCAGGCTGCCTATTAATAACAATGCTCTTTTATTCATTTAACTGCCCCCGCTTCCTTAAGAACTTCAAAAACCTCTTGTCTTAAACCTTGGACCGCTTCGCTATTCAAAAATACCCTACTTAAGTAAACTGGGCTATGCATATTAATTGCATTCCTCTTAACAAGATACTGAAAAGTATCAATTAACTCTTGTTTGTTTTCGGTTAGGGTACCTATACTTATGGCCTTTGGGTAACGTTTATATCGTGGTTTATGATGCACCTCACCATTAATCTTTTTAAAAAATGGTGAAATAATTGGTATTAGGCGGTCAAGTGCTTTTTTTAGTTCGTAAGAATATCCCCCAAAAGTAACTAACGAAACAGAAATAACCAGATCACTCTGTACGACAGACTTGGCTAAGTCTCGTCCTGCATCATTTATTACGCAAATACCAGGTGTTTTTACCCAGCAACCAAAGCACCCGAGGCAACTTTCAATTTTAGTATCGCAAAGCTCTATGACTTCAACTTTGTTATCATGTTTCTCAAGCTCATTGACAAAAATATCACATAACTGTTGAGAAAAGGCATCATCTTTACTTGAACCATTTAAAAGCAAAACTTGCATAATAGTCCTCCTAATTAAACCCATTTCTTCGTCACGTATAGACAGCAATTCTTATGTTATCTATTACCACGTAGTAGTTGTATTAACCTCTTAGTTATTCTAGGCAATAAATTAACTTTCTGCAAATTACTCTATTAATCAGTTTATATACCCTTTAATTTTTGCGCAAGTCAAGAACCGTCCCCGAATTGTTCCAAAAAAACACGACCAGCAGGAATGCTCGTGGGCGGAATAGCAGAGACTAAATAAGAAAATTTAATCTTAGGAGGAATTTTAATTGAAAAGAGCATTTATTATTTTGTTAATAGCTAGCATCCTTGCCTCATTTGCTTGTACTCAAACTCCTCAGAAAAAAATTATTCCCGAAGATAATAAGCAAATAGATCTTGAAACAAAGGAGTCATCAATATTTGATAAAGGTGTTATTGAAAAAGTAAGAGTAGTGAATAATAATTCAAAGGTAAGAGCAGGCTATTCTTCGGATTTTCCAATTGTAGCAACCTTAAACAAAGGTGATGTTGTAGATGTAGTTGGTAAATTTAGAGATTGGTATACAGTTCAATTAGTTAATAATTATGTCGGTGCTATTTCAGTAGAAGATGTTACACCTATAGTTGTAGAAGAAAAGCAACCTAACCTTCCTGAAAATGACCGTACCGAAAATGAGTCACCATTAGAACCAGAACCACCAGTTGACAGGGACATTGCAGGTGAACCAAATGCTGATGAAACACCAGATAGAGTAGTTCCTGGACCTGATGCTAATGAACCAAGACAAGATACAGACAATAACTTGCCATCTCTGGAAGACCAAATGCTCTCTTTGGTAAATTCCGAAAGGGCTAAAAATAATTTATCTCCATTAGCTATGGACAGTCAAGTTAGACAAGTAGCAAGAATTAAATCTCAGGATATGGTTGATAACAATTACTTTAGCCATAATTCACCAACCTATGGTAGTCCTTTTGACATGCTGGATGAGTTTGGAGTTAAGTATATATATGCAGGAGAAAACCTCGCTGGAAATTCAACCGTCCAAAAAGCCCACGACGCATTAATGAATTCATCGGGCCATAGGAAAAATATTCTGCATTCTCAGTTTACTCATATTGGAATAGGAATGAGGAAAAGTGATAGGTATGGATATTTATTTACCCAGATGTTTATAAGTAAGCCAAAATAAGCTAAAACGCCCTTTACTATCATTTCCTACCTTTGGGACTTTCCATGATCAGTTAACCAATGGTACGTGTATTCCTCTTTTATACCATCAGCATGTTGGTTGATGACTAATTCTGCTCTCTTTTAAATTTGCAGGTAATTGGCTCACAACAACTAGCACCCCTACCTTTCCTCAATTATTAAAAATTAGCAACAAGAATACAATGGTCCGAAAGTGCCTCATTACATACTACCTGGCTTTTCACCCTATTTTTAAATGTTTCTGAACAAAGTACGTGGTCAATCTTTTTTTGGGGATTGTCTACCGGCCAAGTAGGTAAACTGTTGGCTTCAAAACTAGCATCTGGGCGAAGCTCCTTGGTATCCTCTATATTAAAATCTCCGGCTAATATCCAGGGCAATTTTCTATTCTCTAAAGAATAAAGTGTTTTTTCCAGCTGCATTTTAGCATATTTAGATATAGTAGATAGATGGGTACCGCAACAATAAAACTCCTTATTCTGGTCAGCAGTTTTCAATAATATCGCTCCCCTAGGTTCCCTATCCCCTTTAACTGATAAATTTAATACCTCTATACTAATAGGCGTGTTTTTTGTTAATAACGCAATCCCATATTCGCCGCCATCTTTAAATTTTAAGCAACTATAAAAGGCCGCAAATCCCATCCCCGCATTTTCCTTGATTACCTCAACCTGATCAATATAATTTGACCTAGCTGCGTATTTATCAACTTCCTGCAAGACAGCTATATCTATATTTAACTCCTTTATGTACTTTCCAATTAAACCTGGGGCTGTTCTCACACAGTGCTGTATATTAAAGGTACATATCTTCAATTATCCCACCAGCTTTGTTTTTATTTAATAAATCCTCTTCTAAAATCATAGTTTATCATTATCCTCAGTTTCTATTAAATTTATTTTATTGGATCCAACCTTAAATTTCTAATCACTTATAGGCTACCTTCCATGATTCATCTACGGTGAGCACTACTCTTTTTGTATTTTCTGTAATTCGAGTTCTTTGATCAGGTCCATAGATTATACTTACCTTCTATTCTTGTAATTGCTCCACCCCCGAAAAGAACTCGAGTATTTCCATCATCATCTAATCCTTTTCTTAATTTTACAATATTGTATCTCTCTTTGATTCCATTTTGTTCTATTATTAGGGAATCTCCCTTCCATAAGTTGTTTTTTATAAGATAGTACCCAAATGCAGAATTCCCAGACCCTGTAGCAGGGTCTTCCAAGTAACCAAATGTTGGTGCAAATACTCTTGATCTAAAATTACTTTTTTTGTCATATGTTTCTTCACAAAAAACTTCGATTATATCTATACCCACTTTTATACAAAAATTCCTAAGTGTATCAATTTCAGGATTAATACTTAATATTGATTTCAAAGAGTTGATGGGAATTATTAAGGTCTCTAATCCAGCATTTACAATTGATGAATCAAACTTATTACCAATAGCATTAATATTAATATTTAATGCGTCTGCAACTTCTTTGCTCTGAATTTTTACTGTCCTAAACTCTGGAGTTGGAGACATTATAAAGACAGCATCATCACTTAAAATTTTATTTTCTACAATCAAATTTCCTTTATTTGTTATAATATTAATTACTTGCCTATCCATCAATTCCTTACTATTTTTTATTAGATCATACATTATTGCAATTGTTGCATGCCCACAAAATTCAACTTCGCGTTCCGATGAATAGTATTTTAATGAAAACGTGTTATCACTTTCCCTATAAATATAACCAACTTCATTTACAAACCCTTTTAACTCTTTTGCTATCCTTTGCATTTCATCCTTATTAATACTATCTTTTGAACTTAGCTTTATATATCCTGCAGGATTTCCATCGGATTTACTAGTAGCAAAGGCATCAATTTTCTTAAAATCAAATTTTCTCATAAATTTCATCCCTTCCTTCCCATCAATAACAAAATCATTACATAATGCTAAGTATTCCGTTCCTACTCTTTACTTTCCTTCCCCAAAATTTCCCTTAATTTCGACAAAAATAAGGCCTCTAAGGGCCTTTCCACAATAGCATATTAAGTTGTATAAGCCAATGGGCGTCAATACCCCCTTGTGTTAAAGTCCCCAGTGTTTTGGGTGAGATAGTGATGGGGGTAATTTTGTCCCAGTATCCCCCTTCGCCGTGTTAATCTGGGCTTGGGTTAGAAAGATACTATCAGTTAGATTCGCTCCTCTGAGGTTAGCATCTCGCAAATCAGCCCCGATAAGATCAGCTCCACACAAATCGACTCCGCTAAGATCAGCCGCAATAAGGTAGGCTCCTCTCAAATTTTTCCCTCTCATATCGGTTCGTCTGAGGTCTGCCCCACTAAGGTCTAATCCTCGGCCAAGAATCTTTTTATGCCTCGAAGGGGTCTTCTGCCCGCTACGAGCTTCGGCTCGGACAAGTTCACTGGTCTTTAGGAATAGAGTATTAACATTTGCTCTGTGGGCTGCTACGTCCAGTTCCATGAGAGAATCGGGGCTGAGATGAGTTAGGCGTTCCGTCTCGTCGAGCATGAGTTTCAAGGCAACATGGATAGGACGAGCTGGTTTTAACGTCAGTGCTTCTGTCAAATACCAGAGTAACTCATGAAGCTGCCCCATGATTAGAAATATCTTGAACATTTTCTCCGCGGATTCAGGGGTTTTCCGCCAATCGTGTCCACTGAAGTTTACTTGAGCAACCTTTGGCCCTGCGCCAAAGCAATCAAAAGAGATGCAACCTTTAAGTCCCAGGTCCATGAGGCTTTCGTGAACACAACAGCTAAAGTCTGGTTGCAGGTTGAGGCAAGGTTGACCTGCGTCTTTGTCGACTGGGAACCCTTCTGAAGCTGAAAAGTACAGTGCGACACAACACAAACCGAAACAATTTTTGCAGTCAGCTCGCAGATTGCGGCGACTCTTATCAGGGAAAGGTACTAAATATTCGTGATCCTTGGCTATCTGGTTCCCCTTATTCTCATATGGATATTCCATATCCATCACCTCACAATCCCACAATAAATATTCCTTGCTGCTGTTATTCTTTTTCCTGCTAATGTTCATTATTAAAGAATTTAATGGTCTATTCCCAACAAATCACTTACCGACTTGTGCTCACGATGTAGCATCCATACTACGATCAGACCAAAAATAAATGTGGAGGAAAAAGTCTCTATCATGTGACTCATGCGTATGCTTGCAATTGGAATAAGTGGGTTTTCCATAATGTGTCCAATATTCTGCGGAATACTGAAGAGTAGACCTACAAGGATGGCAGTCCACCATGCATTGATCTTTGAACCACGAATAACCGGCAAAGCGCACAACGTCCAAACTAAGGCGCGAAGAATCTGGAAGGGGAATAACCAAGGATCTATCTGCAAGGTATTGATAGTATGCGTCCAAAAAGGCAGAATTTCTCCCGGGCTCCCATAAAAAGAACGCAATTCCGGGTTTTGCCAGGCAATGAAATATCCAGCACTCCAATACAGGGCAAGATAGGCCATAGCGATAAAGACCAACTTTAATGCCCACTGTTTCACAGGCATGATAAGTGCTGGATTAGACGCTATATCGTCGTCCTTTCCACGGCTTTTACCCAAAACCCATACCCCCAGTGGAACAAAGAGGAACGCGGTCGGAATACCCATAATAAACAAACGCGGTAAGAGTTGCGCTCCAACCGTAATATTAGTCAGGAAATACCATGTTTCAATCTGCATTATGAATGTCACTGCACCATAATAGGCAAAGGACAATCCTAAGGCTAGTTTCCAGCCTCTCCAGCGGGAGCTTAAAACCAGCCCCATCACAAGTAGTGTGTTGAAAATACCAATAACTAAAATACCAGTTACAGCCGATACAAGCCCTGGCTCTGAATTAATATTTGGTATTAGTCCAGAAACAGCCTGTGACCCACCGATGAAAAAAACGTTGAACAACACGACAAGTACAATAAAACGCAAAATCCAACCTAAAATGGAAATAGCCTTCATAATTACCCTCCTATAAAACTCAAAATTAATTTTACTTAGCTGAGTACTTAATCTCTCCATCCCTGATAGTCATTAATACTTCCCCAAAATATTGATAGTTGTTAAGCCTTCATTGATATCTTCAGGTAATCATCTTTATAACATAGGTCCAATTACGCTAACCATTAGGCTATAAACAATTAAGCAGACCAGACCATAACGCCAGCTTAACCCCAAACCCACTTCCCAAGAAGGACGACCTGCCAGCCCGGAAAGAGTCAGATTTAGAGCAGAAAAGGGAGAAAGCATATTTGAAAGCAACCATGCGCAGATGATCGTCCAGGCGAAGGTCGGTACAGCTAAACCAATTGAAGCTGGCACGATTGCTACTACCATAGCTGTTCCTGTTGCCACCGGATGAATTCCCATCTGACCGGGAATAATTACTAGCAGCATGAGGGAGCCAATAAGCAGTGGCGGATAATTAATCAAAAAATCAGGAATTATCTTAGGGATTAAAGCGCTAACCCCGGATATTTCGAGAGCAGTTGCAAGAAATCCAGCTGCAGTGAAAAGTGTAACCTCCGTTTGGCTTTTATAAAGGGAATTCTCATAATAGCTTTTAAGACCATTTGTATATTCTGGCATTTTCTTTTGAACCAAGGCTACTGCTAGGGGAAATGCGCATGCTACCAGCGGAATGATAGATAAAAGTTTCCAGCCAGTATAAATATTAATAGTAAGAGTAATGAACACGATCAGAATAGCCAAGCTAAGCGCCGTAAAAATTTTACTCCAATCCACCACAGCTTCTTTGTCTGGTTGCAACCGGGGGTAACGTTTTGGCTCCTTAAACATCTTTATTTTAATACTGATAAGGTTGATGGATATGGATACAACCGTGAAAATCATACCAATGGGAATAATCCGATACCAGGGAATTCCTAATTCTGAAACAACCAGAAGCACGGAAACCCAAGAACTCCCCCAGAAACCGGAGGACGCGTAGCTACGCCCTAAGGTGGCAATAAAAATATCTTCAGAATTATAAAGCTTGCTGGTTTCCTGGAATAGATTATACATAATTACAAATGCTGCAAAACCAGTTAGTGCAGCAAAGATATGGGTTGGAATTGAGATCAATAAATAGAAGGGTATCATAGTATGTAAATAAACTTTGGCTATATTTTTTAGCTCTGATTGATAGTCTTCATAGGTAAAAGGTATATTAAGCATAGGTGCACAAACAAAAAGTGCAATAAGCAAACCATTTTTCCCAAGACCTTTGATCCAGACTGCTGGCGCAGCATCTGCATAAATCATTAAGGCAGAACCTAGTATAAACAAACCGATGCATACACTTTTATTAATTTTCGGCATATTAATCATAGCTTGGGACAATACATAAAGTAAAACTATAATACTTAAATAAAAAATAAACTCAGAGGGATAGAAGTAGTAAACAACCTGAAATATGGCAAAAGTAAAAATGGTTATTTGAACGAGATGTTTTCTATTCATTTTATGAAAGGTCCTTCCAGCTAATTTTGAAAAATAGCGTATTTTGCTTTCTATTATATCATGACTTTTTTAATAGTTAGTTACAAACCTCTTTACTCTTTAAGGGAAGAGTAATAACAAAAACTGCCCCGGTAGGTTCTCTCTTAAATGCTTCTATACTGCCACCATGTCCCTCAATGATGGCTCTGGTTATGGCTAAACCCAGGCCGGTTCCTCCCTGTTCACCCTTATAAAACCTGTGAAAGACCTTTTCTTCCTCTCCGTCTTTAAGACCGGGTCCGTCATCAAATATTTTAATTTTCAGATAAGATCCGTTATTAAGCAAATCAATTATTACTTTTCTTTTAGCATATCTTAAACAGTTGGCGATAATATTTATTAAGGCTCTTCGCAATTTTCCCTCGTCAAAGTATCCTCCTGTCTCCAGGTCACCCTTGATTTCAACATCAATTTGTTTTTCCGCTGCCAAAGCTTTCAAGCTTTTAACAACTCCTTCTGCTAGAAGCCCAATTTTAAAATAAGTTAACTCAAAGGTATCATCTGCATTTTCCAGCTTGGTCAAGTATATTATTTCTTCAACCACCTTTTTTAAACGCTGACTTTCTTCAATAATAATATCCAAGCTTTCCTCTGCCTCCTTCCCCTCTACTACCCCGTCTTTAATGGCTTCCGCGTAGCCTTGAATGGACATTAATGGGGTTTTTAGCTCGTGGGAGGTGTTTTGCAGGAATTTCTTCTGGTACTCATCGTAATTTCTCAGCTTCTCAGCTAATTTATGAAAACATAGTGCCAACTTTTCAATTTCATCACCGGTTTTGATTAAAAGCTGTTTTTGAGGTTTATTAAAGGAAAACTCTATCATGTATTTCATTAAATTCTCCAATGGTTTTGTTAAGCTTCGCCCCAAAATTGACCCGATTATTAGGGCAATCAAACCCGCAATAAATATGCTTAACAACTGGGTGCGTCGGAAAATTTCACTAATATTTTTAATTTCCTTCACCTGTGATAGAAGTACCACATGGCCATTTATTCCTTCCTTATTTTTCATAATAGGAATTCTTTCTACAACAAATCCTTCCATGATACTATTTTTATCATCTCTTATCAAATTAGCAACAACTCTTCTATCACCCGCTTCCAGGTTAGTATAAAGCACCCTGCGCTCATTATTTAAAACTAAAACCTTTGATTCCAAAAATCTGCCGACTAACTTAAGCTCTCTACGGGCAGTGACGATTTCTCTAATATTTACATCCTTTAACGGGATTTTTTCTAAAGTCTTGGCAATTAATAAGCCTTCCTGACGGAGCTGCTGTCTAGCCTCCCTTATTAAATACCTCTGGGATAATAAATTAAATAAAACTGTAGTAACAAAAAAGGTGATTATCAAGATTAGTAGATAGGTAATAAATATCTTTGATTTAATATTTATCTTAATCATCTATTCTGTACCCATAGCCCCAAACTGTAGTGACCTCCAGCAAGGAGTTTAGATCCTTTAATTTCTTTCTAATCCTTTTTATTAAGTCATCAATAATCCTATCATCGCCTAAAAAATCATATCCCCATACTTTTTCCAGTAGTTGTTCTCTACTAAAGGCCATCTTTTTATTTTTTACCAAGAATTCAAACAACTCGTATTCTTTAGCGGTCAACTTTAGCTCCTGATTATCCTTGGCAATGTATCTTCTCGCTGGGTATATTATGATATCCTTAATTTCCAGAAACTCATTTTGTTTATTAACACTCTTATCAAGTCTGCGGAAAATATTTTTTATCCGTACTAGAAGCTCTCGGGGACTAAAGGGTTTAGTTAGATAATCATCGGCACCTATCTCTAAACCAAGTATTCTGTCAAGCTCCTCATCCCTAGCGGAAACAAAAATTATAGGTACCTCACTTTTGGCGCGAATTTGCCGACATACCTCCAAGCCATCTATTCCCGGCATCATAATATCCATAATTATCAGAGCAGGCCTTAATCGTTCTATTTCATGGGCAACATTTTGTCCGCTGGAAAAACAGGTTACCTTATACCCCTCTATTTCTAAGTACTTTCTAATCAGGTCTCTGATATTGTGTTCATCGTCAACAACAAAAATATGCTTCATGGTTCCTCCCACTATAGTGTTTTCTACAATATTCTCTCAACTTTATAAATAACCCTTTTCAGTTTATTAATCCTAAACAATAATTGCCGGGATATGTTAAAGGGCAGGATTCCTGAATGAAATCATGCCCTTACTGAATTTAGGAACCATTATTATTAGCAATTTAAACTCTAAATAGAGGCAGTTCTAATTTTCAAGATTTACTATGATAATATTTCTATTATATGAGCTAACAGTTCTATCTTCCCTATTATTTTCCCATTTTGCAAAGTTAATAAGTCAATAACTGAATTTATGTGCCCTTGTGCCCCCGCAATATTCCCATTTTGAACTTCATCTCTAAATGCGTTTCTGGCATCATTAATTTGTTTTTGAATATCCCTTATTTCGTCATTTAATTCCTTGATCTGTTCTCTAAAAGCTTTTGCTTCTTGCAGGGCATCCTGGTTATCGGCTTCTCGAGCTGCAATATATAAATCAATTAGAATATCATGCTTTCCAATAACCTGATTTCTTAAGGTATTGCTCTCCATTTTTAGAGCGTTAATTGTATGTAATTCATCTACGAATTCCTTCATTATATCTAATTTTATCTGTCTTCTTTCCATACGCTGTTCCATTTTTTGGGCTCTCCGATCTTCCGGATTTATGAGTTCGCCCTCCTCTGCAAAGACACTTCCTCCAAAATTAACAAGCAATAAACCCATTAATAAGACTGTGAATACTTTTTTCATTTTCATCTCTCCTTTTTTGTTTTTGGTTTACGTCCCTAGTATAAGAAGAGAATTTGGTACAACTGTAAGGAAATTGTGGAAAAAGTATGAGAAAAAATATAAGTAAAAGTTTTAGCATTTTCCCCCAACCAGGTTTCATTAACCGCTTTTGAAACAATTCTAGTTTGTACTGGTAAGCAACGGGCACGGTTATTTTTGCTTGTTTTTTTTGTGAAGCATCGTAATATGGATGATTTTAGATAAATGATGTTAGCGTATTTTCGCACCAAATGGTATCAAACCCAGCTGAGCAAATTTAAAATGCTGTAGCCCAAATGGTATACCTATAATTGTTATACAAAATATTACACCTATTACGAGATGGGCTATAGCAAACTCCCATCCAAAAAAGATAAGCCAAATAATATTGAAAAGTAATCCTCCTGCTCCAAAATGACCGAGTTCTATTTCTTTTCCAAATGGCCATAATACAAATTTTGCAATTTTAAAACATTGAATACCAAACGGTATTCCAATAATTGTTACACATAAAATCAGACCTGCGATAGACCATAAGATAAAAGCAATAATACCACCGAATACTAACCAAATAATATTACCAATAAAATTCATCCTCTTCCTCCTTATGCTTATGCTTATGCTTAGTTAATACTAGTCCTCTAATCCCCATTATATCACCTTCCACATGAATGGAACAAAGGCCCTCTCCCCCTGTACCACTCCTCCAATCGGTAATTTATGTAGTTTTTTTTCGCAAGTCAAGAACCGTCCCTAAATTGTCCCTTCACATTCACACTCTATTACCCATACTGCTTTTGCTGTAGCCTGAACAGGATAAGATTCACGGACAGGTCCTGTAATTTCCACTTCTACTTTTATGCCGCCCTCTAATGACCCTAGCGATATCCTTTCTTTGCCCCGGTAGATTTTTGTTTTTTCTGTTATCGCGATACTGGCCTTATCAAAGGATGTATCTGGCTCTATTTCACCTTCCACAAGTATTGAAGTCATTCCCTTTTGAATTGTTTCAATTTGAGTAATATTACCTCTAATATGGATTTCCCTTTTACCACAACCGACTAATAGAAGTATGAGTAACAAAAAAGTAACATAAACAATTATTTTTTTTCTATTCATAAATAACCTCCTCACTCTTCTTTATTTGACTTAAATAACTTAAAAAGGTTCCATCTATATCAACCATTGCAAAAAATTTGATCTACCCTTCATTTCCGAGTAAGTCAAGAACCGCCCCAACTTGTTTTAATTTACCATATTTAACTACCACCACGCAAAAGGACTGTCGACAAAGCCTTGTCAACAGTCAAATGCCTATTCTCCTATTTTCCTGTATCCCCTTGTTATTCTATAAGCAAGCCTCCTAAAGTAACCGTGATAGGCCATTTAGCAAACCAATCCTCGCCTATAGTTATTAATTCTTTGTTACGGGTACAGGATTAGAAATGTGGTTGCATACCTCCTTGCGGATAATCGACTCTTCTATGGCCACAACGAAATGCCCACCTTTTTCAAAACTAAGCAAGCGTGCACCTGGAATGGTAGAAGATGCAAAAACAGCATTCTGATACGGCTGTAGAGTGTCATCTTGAGCATGCACGACCAAAGTAGGTGTGCTGATTCCAGCAATTCGCTCATTAGGCAATTTAGCATAGTGATCAAAAACAGCACCGGACTTTCGCAGCGCAGCAGGATTCATATAATCAATGAATTGGTCCATAAATTCCAATTGCTGGGTGCTGAGATCTGCTATCACTTCTTTGTTGGCTCCCATTAACTGCATAAACTGATTCTTAAATAGCTTTGTCGTACCCCAGTAGAGAAAATCATTTTGTATTATGTTTGATAACATCTTGCCTTGTTTTACACCCTGTTTTCCCTCTTGTTCTAATACATTTGTAGCCCCGGCTGAAATGAGAGTGAGGGAAGAAATCCGTTCAGGATGAAGAAGGGCAAAAGTAAGGGCTGAAGGCCCACCAGCTGATAAGGCGACAACTGAAACCTTTTCAACTTTAAGATGATCTAGCAGTTCTGCATAAGCATGAGCCTGATCATCATAAGTAGCCCCTTCAGGAAGACTTGACCCCAAATAACCAAAACGGGAAGGTGCAATCCATCTAAACTCATCACCCAAAACTGCTTGGGCAAGCAACTCTCCCTGGTCATAACCGCCGCCACCCCCATGGATTACTAAAACATCAGGACCAGCTCCAACCTCAGTATATTCAACATTTCCATAAGACGTAGAGACAATTCTACTCTTTCCTTGAACCCGCTCATAGGATACCTGCATATCTTTTTGATATTTGATTAATACCATAACTGTTAATACAATAAATACTATGACTGCCAGAGCTATTATTCTATTCTTCATTATCTTTACTCTCCTCCTATAATTATATTTTTAATTTATTGCCCCACTTAAACCCTATGCCTAGTGCCATATTTCACCTAATGTTTCACCTCAATTCGTTTAAGCTTTGCAAATTTAATCCCAAATCATAAATTTTTGTTAACACAGCGTGCAAAGCTGCCTGATCAAACTGCAGACAGGTGATTTTGGTTTCACCATTGGGAAGGTACTCAAACTCAATTTTAGCCATATCCCGAAATCTCCGTGTATCAATATGACCTTGTATTACAATCTCGTAATTAGTCATTTCAACAGCCTCCTTGTTAACTCTTTACACTATATTTATAACAGCCAATAGGTTAGGTTGAAGCCTAACTAAAGTTCAGTTTTAAGGTTAGGTAAATAAAAAGAACTGCTAGATATAGCAGCTCTCAGATTATTTCTAATTCTTTTGCTTTGTTAATTGCTTGAGTCCTGTTTTTAACCCCTAGTTTGGCAAAGATATGGTTAATATGCCACTTAACCGTTCCCAGACTAATATATAACTTACGGGTAATGTCTGCGTTGGATAGTCCTTGGGAAATTAAACTCAAGACTTCAATTTCCCTTGTGCTTAGGGGCTCTATAAGCCCTGAAACTACCTGTCTTTTTGATGCTTCAGGACCTAATTTTAACTCCAAATGGAAATCCTCAATCAGGCCGGCAACAAATTGAAGAGCTGAATCTTGTACTAAAGGCAGCATATATAATACCTGCTCTCCCTCTTCAAGAAATGAACGCTGGAAATTTTGCGGGGCAGCAATGCTTACAGCCTCCCCTAAGTTCTTCTTTACTTCATCAGCATCACCAAGGGCATTATTTAAAATAGCTTTTAAAACCAAGATACTAATCAAACGTCCTTTTCTCTGCCCCCGTGAAAACTCTTCAAGCTTTGCTAAAAGTGCATGAGCTTCCGCCCAGAGTTTTTGGGCGAGGAGGAACCTTACATAGACAATATAAGGCTGTTCCTTTAATGAAGTTATCTCACCCTCAAGGGATAACCCGCTTTTCTTAATCCATTGTTCAACCCCGTGTACTTTCCCCAATCTAAGCATTAAATCTGCCTGGGTTGCTTCAAACCTTAAGACAGCTATGGGCAAGCCGGAAGCCTTGGCCCCCTCATTACCCTCCTGCAAAATAGTAAAAGCCTCCTCCGGACAACCCTGTAAATATCGGATTCGGGCCAGGGTTCTTTCTGCATCTCCGCCGAAAATTTTACTCATGGCCATTCTCCGGCATGCATCTATTGCTTTATGAACAGTTTCCTCGGCCAGTTTTAATCGGTTAGTCTCATAATAAAAAAGACTAAGAGGAATATTAAGAATTCCTGCCTCCGGCAAAGGTTTATTTTCAGTAGATTTCCCTTGTAAAATATCCAAACATAATTGTATGGCCTCCTGTAAATTGCCCTTAAAATAGTAATTATAGACCAAGTCCATGGATACAGTACAAACTGACAGGGAGTATCCCTCATTGATACTAATTTTTAAAGCCTCCCTAAAGGCCTCGGTGGATTCATCTAAATTACCTATATTTCTTTGGGCTTGGGCTAAAGCAACAAGGCCGAAAACCTTCAAGCCCAGGTCCTTATCAGCCATTAAGGCAATGGCTTCCTCGGCTAATTCTATGGTTTTCTTTTCCTCACGAATATTAGCAAACCATGCTTCCAGAGCTCTAACCCTGCCGTCATTTAGCCTATCTACCTGCTTTAATTGCCGAAAAGCATTTATATAATATAGGGCTTTATCTATTTGAGCCACCAAAAAATAAGCACAGGCTTTATATGAACAGAGCTCACTGTCATTTTGAACCAAGTTTTCAGGTAAAGAATCCAGCCACCCAATAAGGGTATATAATTCTCCATTTATCAGGCTGCTGTTAGTTTGTTCTTTTATTTGTCTAACGGCATTATCAACATCTCCTGCGGACAGTGAATGTTCTATAGCTTCAGCCTTATAACCATTGACCTCAAACCACTGAGAGGCTTT
The DNA here is from genome assembly GCA_000802045.1 of Peptococcaceae bacterium BICA1-8. Classification (GTDB taxonomy): domain Bacteria; phylum Bacillota; class Peptococcia; order Peptococcales; family BICA1-8; genus BICA1-8. The sequence continues at coordinate 8,868 of JUEF01000126.1, read as the reverse complement.
TTGATGCAAGCTTGTTTCTTGGTCTTTCTCTAACTCTGTACGTAGAAAATCAGCAAAAAGATGATGATAACGATACCATTGGCGGTTCTCATCCAGAGGTATTAAAAAAAGATTGGTCTGCTCTAAGCTAATAAGTATGTTTTTACTGTCATTCCTTCCTGTTAATTCATCACACAAAGTAGCACACATCCGACCTAAAACTGCAGTATTGCATAAAAAGTCTTTTATCTCAGCATTCTGAAGCCGGAGAACTTCTTCAAATAAGTAGTCTATTACATACCTATGACTGCCGCTAAACTTTTCAATAAATTCATTTATCCCTTGCTCTTCCCTACCCCTTAACGAAAGGGCAGCCAACTGAAGTCCGGCAATCCATCCCTCGGTTCTATTCTTAAGGGAGTAAATATGGGCGTCTTTTAAGCTAAGCTTTATTGTCTGAGCAAAAAAAGCTTCCACTTCTTGATTAGTAAACCTTAAATCATCTATCCTTAATTCTGTTAATTGGTTTCTCCCCCGCCACCTGCCAAGAGGCAAGACCGGGTCATGCCTTGTCACAAAAACAATATGAAAGAGATCTGGACTGTTCTCAATAATAAATTCCAAGACCTGATTAAGATACTCATTGGTTATTAAGTGATAATCATCTAACACCAGCACAATAGGCTTACCTTCATCAATAATTTGATTAATCAATAGAGCTGCTATTGTTTCGGGGTCAGGTAAATGAGGGGCCTGTAACAGGTTACCTACCACTTGCCCAAACCTGTTATCTATAGTTTGCAAGGCAGCAGCCAGATAAGTAAAAAACCTTTGAGGATTGTTATCCCCTGCATCCATGGAAAGCCAAGCATACTTACGATCAAGGGTTCTTAACCACTGTGTAATTAAAGTTGTTTTACCATATCCCGCTGGAGCTGATACCAAAGTAAGCTTTCCACCCTGTGCCAATCCTTCTGTAATTTTCTGAATTAGTAAAGGGCGAAAAACTATATTGGGTCTGGATGTTGGTATGAATAATTTTGTCGTTAAGATTGTGTTTGCCATTTCCCCAGCTCCTTATTAAGTCGGCTGTTGCCCAGCAGAGGACTTTCCGAGTTTAAATTGAGCTTCCAATAGAATAGTGGTATTCGCCTCTAATATTACTACTTCTCTGCGAGCGTTTAAATATTTTTTCCTTGATTTTTTAAATTTTTTGCATCTTGCTATTATTCTAATGTACCCTTAGTTTTCTTGCCATGTCTTTCCTCGTTCTTATTTTTTAATTTAATTTATATCCTGAATTTTTTAATTTTTTAAGCATGACCCCAAGGTTTCCACCGAAGTATAATCCTATCTTCGGAAGCAACAGAACTCTCCAAAATTAAAAAGCCAAGAATAAGAATTGTAATTATGTATTATATTGTTAAAATCATATTATAGGAAACAGTTCAACATACGACGGAGTATTTTATTATACTGTTTCGACAATCTTCACCATCGGAATATCGCCAAATAGGAAGGAAATGACATAATGAAACCAAAAGAATTATTTGCTTTATTTATACTTGCTGTTATCTGGGGTGCGTCCTTTTTATTTATCCGTATAGTTTCTCCGGTTCTAGGGCCGTTTTTAACAGTGGAACTAAGGGTTGTTATTGCATTTTTTGCGTTATATTTCTATTCTTTATCAATCAAAAAAGCACCTGTATTAAGGGAGTACTGGAAGCAGTATTTAATTATAGGTGCTCTAAATGCCGCCATACCTTTTACTTTGATTGCTGCTGCCGCCTTAAATTTGAATGCTTCAATTACATCCATTTTGAATTCTTTAACGCCATTATTTGCAGTCCTGGTTGCCTGGGGTTGGTTAAAAGAGAAGTTGACTATTAAAAAATGTATAGGAATACTTTTAGGAAGTATAGGTGTCATAATTCTGGTAGGTTGGAGTCCTCTGCCTTTAACCAAAACAGTCATTTTATCTGCTCTTTTATCCGTTTCGGCAACTATTTCCTATGCTTTTGCAGGTACATATGCTAAAAAAGTCTTTGCAGGGTTTTCCCCCTTGTCCGTTTCTATAGGCCAGCAATTGGGAGCAGCACTAGTGTTATTACCTTTTTCACTTTTCTTTTTACCGCAGAAACCTGTAACTTCGGTTGTTGTCTTATCTATGATAGGCTTATCAATATTTTGTACGGCTATAGCATATTTATTGTATTATTATTTATTAGCTAATGTTGGACCAACGAAAACCTTAAGTGTCACATTTCTTGTTCCTATTTTTGGAACTCTCTGGGGTGTTATATTTTTGAAGGAAACAATAACTCAAGGTATGCTAGTGGGATTTGCAGTAATATTACTAAGTATATTATTAATTTCTGAGATACCCTTGCCGTCAATAATAACTAAGCAAAAACAAAAGATCAGAGAAAGATCCATATAACGGAATAAAGACACCTCCAAATGTATTAAAAACCTTAGTGCAAGTCGAGAACCTTACCCATTTTGTCTCTGTTTGCTTTTTACTTTATTTAATATTAGCATGTTAATTCTGTGATTTTTCCGTAAGAAAATTCGGTTACGTTTATTAATTCTATGATTAGTTCATTCCGAATTTTAATTCACTAAAATCGTATCTCCTCGATGATACCAAAGTGCAAGATTAATACCTTTCCAAAATTGAATCATAATCAAAATTTTAATACAAAGAGTACCGCCCCCGCTGTATCCGAACTATTTTATTTTAGTGAGTTTTCCGTCCTTGAATGACTCATGATACTCCTGTTGATTATTCTTATCAAATCGCGTCCATGTGCCGTGTTTCTTACCATTTCGGAAATTTCCTATTTGCCATAATTGTCCTGATTCTCGGTAAAATCTCCATTCACCTTCCATTTGGTTGTTTTCAAAAGGACCTTCTGTCTTTATTTTCCCATTTTTATAAAAATAAGTGAGTTTATCATCATCATATTTATAAACCTCTTGACCGTTTGCATAATTCTTTTTTTCTAGCATATTTGTACTCCTCTCTTCAACCCGTCCCCAGTGCTTTTTCTGAAAAACAAGATTTTTAATGAAGCAATGAGCCTTATCACCAAAAACCTAGTTCACATCAGACCTAATAGGAGTTTTCCTCGCAAAGAACCTTCAAGAAAGAACAAGTATCCTCAAAACAGAAAACGGGGAATGTAAAATTATGTTAGTTTGGCTTTATGACATTGATCTGCCATCCCCAGTGCTTTGTTCTGTTCATTCTTATTTAACGGAAAGTGTTAATTCTATTTTATCAGTCACACTTGGGCATTACGGTGGAAACTTTGGCTAAATGAAGCCCTTGTCGTACAGAAAATAAGTGCCTAATTGGTGTAACAAAAAGAAGAATGATTCCAAAACATACTCCAAATTTACTATCACCGTGAAATCTGAAGAGATATAGCATTAACGTAGAGGGAAAAAACAAAATATTGGTAAATGCATAGATATAATAATATGGCGAAATTATTTGTTTTACATACCACTCATACACTTCTTTATTGGTATCTTTAAATTGCAAAATATCATTGGAATACGGTTTATAATGCGATTTCACTTCGCGGGAACCAAAAATATCAATAACCCAAAATATTATATTCGCTACTAAAAATGCTTCGATAGATTCAAATGTTGAGAATTCGAGAATAGCCGCCAATGAATTTATCATTATAATTCCGCCTAAAAAAACACGTGATTGTTTTGGTGTAATCCCCTGATCCTCCCCTATTTTTAAAAAATTATTTAATCTGCCCTGTGCGTTCAAAAACTCATGTATTTCGAGCCAATAAAAAGAGCAAAATAATAAACTGGACATTAGTAGTAGAATTTGTGTCGCCACTTGATTTGATGGTGCATGAATAAAACTGAGTATAATTTTTGGTACACTTAGAAGTGGAATAGCTATAACTACTCCGAATACAGTATCAATTAATGCCAAGGCATATTTGGAATTAATCGTAGTTTGGTTCATCAAAAAGACCTCCTATTAAAACCACTAGATGCTCTTTTTTATACGTAATTATTTTCCGTTGCGAACCATCAAATGGGAACTTCCTTTCCCATCATCAGAGCAAACTAGTACCACATCTCTATCACCAAATTATTAAATAATAGTTAAGTATTCCGTTCTTCCTCTTACTTTCCTTCCCCAAAATTCCCCTAGATTTCGACAAAGATAAGACCCCGAAGGGCCTTTGCAATATTAGCATATATACAACTCTTAGGGGTATCTTCTCGAGAGTTGGGACAAGATTCCTGTCCCCCTTGTCCCTTTAAAGATGACATATTTTTTTGAATATCTTGCCATCTTTTTACCTCAATAATTTTATATCAGGAGGTATAGCGAAAGCAAAAAGAACCGTCCCCAATGCTTCATGCTCTATTCTTTTGTATTCTTTTGTAAATTCAATACAAAAAGTACCGTCCCTCATGTAGTCCCTCATGTATTCTCATCGCTGATATAATTTCCGGAAAGAGTATTTTCTGGTCTCTATCTTCACCTTTTTTAGTTTTTTTAACTTTTTTGGAAAAATTAGCAGGATATTTCTAATTTTCGTCATATATATATTAGTAATTCTTATGCATAAGATAAATTTTTATTTATTTATTAAAGGGGTGATGTATATAGAAATATAAATATTTTTATATACCATATTTTTAATTTATTTTAAGGAGGATTTTACATGAAAGAAAATGAGACTAACAAATTTGTTACTAGACGAAAATTCTTAACAGCTGGTGCCGGTACAGCAGGATTAATTTTAGTTGGTAGCTTAGCCGGTTGTTCAGCAAATGCGCCAGCTACTACTGACCCTGCAAATACACAATCGGATGCACCTTCTTTGCCATGGACTTATAAAAAACTAGATGTTGAATTAGTTAGAAAAAGAGGCTATGAGAGTTATTTTGAAGGCGGATGTATGTATGGAGCTGCAAAAGCATTAATTGCGACCCTTCAAGAAACAGCAGGCGGGCCTTGGAAGAACCTCCCCTTTGACGCTTATAGATATGGCTTAGGCGGAGTCTATGGCTGGGGGAGCCTATGTGGTGCGTTAAATGGTTCCCTAGCTGTCATAAACCTAGGCGTAAAAAACCATGCAGATTTAGGCAATGAATTAATGGGTTGGTATACCTTATTCCCATTTCCTTCTGATAAACATGAATCATACTCTAAGTTTAAAAACCAAGTTACCACTGTTGCTATGTCACCACTATGCCACGTTTCAGTGACTACATGGGCAAAAGAGGCAAAAGCAAAAATAAATTCAGACGAAAAGAAAGACCGCTGTGGTAAATTAACTGGTGATACTGCCGCAAGAGCAGCAGAATTAATGAATTTAGCACTTACCGGAAAGTTTACACCAACTTTCAAAATCCCAGAGGAGTATGAAAGCTGTATGGGCTGCCATGTCGGTAAAGACAGTAAGTTTGACAGCGTCCAAGGTAAAATGGATTGCTTAAGTTGTCACGACACTCATTATTAAATAATTAAACCCCTTGAATATTAATTATAATTTATTGCATTGGCTCAGTTTACACTGAGCTCTCTCTTTTATTATCTTCCTTGAGGATGTGACATTACAATGTTTAACTTTTTGTCATCGATGACAACAGGATTAACTTTAATTTTAATTATAGCCTTATCATCAATTGTGGCTACGCTAATTCCAAGTAGTCCAATTTATACTTCATTCTGGTTTAGGGGATTATTGCTTCTTCTTTGGTTAAATTTATCGATTTGTACACTTCGAAGACTTCCCCCTTTGCTTAATCAGTTAAGAGCTGATCCTAAAGAAGAATTCACCAATTTAGGTTCTTTCCAAGAATATAGCTTGAAAAACAACGGCTTAAATATTAAAAGACTTAAACAATTTCTAAATAAAAACGGCTTTAAAGTAGAAATATTAACTAACCAAAATGCATTTTTCCTAACTGCGGTTAAAAATAAATTAGATCTTCTTGCCCCCCATATTATTCATATTTCTATCTTAATAATCATAATTGGAGCTTCTTTGGGTAACTTTGGTTATAACGATAGTATAAAATGTTATCTTGAGGAAACAGTATTGGTTGCTCCTGAGAAAAATACTGACCTTTCAATCCAACTTAAAAACTTTAGGACCATCTATGATAAAAATAATACTACAGATAATTGGCAATCGGATTTCATCTTACTAAATAATGGAGAGAAAATTGCAGAAGGGAGCACAAAAGTTAATAAACCCTTTAAGTATAAAGGTATGAAATTCTACCAAACGGGCTTTGGTTATAATCATAATGTACAAATTGTTGTGGGAGATAAGAGAAAAGATGTAAGTTTTAATCACAACCAACCTATTAGTTTGATGAATGATAGCTATATGATTTTTACAATAGAGAATCAGGACTTTGTTCTAAAATCCTACCAAGAAAATTTACTACAAGAAACAATTATTATAGAGCCAGGGAAAGAATTCACTCCATTTAAAGGTCTAAGAATGAAATACATAGGTAATGATGTATTTTCAATCATTAAAATTAAAAAAGACCCGGGATTACCAATTGTCATGCTAGGTTTTTTACTGATGTCATTAGGCTTTTGTAGCTCCTGGTTCGGAAAGTATCAAAAAATTCTTTTTCAATTAAATACAAATACACTTTTCGTAAAAGTAATTAGTAAAAACAATTGGCAAAAGAAACATCTGCTTAAAAAAATATCTGATTTTATCCAGGAGGAATCATATGGACAGAATTGAATTTATATCTCTTTTAGTAAGCTTATTAGCGTATCTTTGCGCCTCACTTTTATACGCAGCACAATTTATAGCTATTAAAACCCCTAGATTACCTTTAACACTTCCTATTGATGGGTATAACCAGAAAAGAATTTATATAAACAAATATTCCCCAGCAACATATTTAACATTACTAGGTCTACTTGCCAACTCCTTTTCCCTAATTTTTAGATACACACGTACAGGGCACCCTCCCCTTGGTAACATGTTTGAATTTCTTTTATTCTTTATATGGGGAATAGCTCTTACATACTTAGTAATTGAATTTAAGTACAACCTTAAACAGATTGGTATGTTTGCCTTACCACTTATATTTGCCTTGAACTCCTGGTTAATAACGATGGATACCTCCTTAAATCCCCTTATGCCGGCTTTGAGAAGTAACTGGCTTTACTTCCATGTCTTCACGGCAGTAGTCTCTTACGGTGCCTTTGCCATTTCCTTTGTAATAGGGTTAATGTACCTAATAAAAGATAGATTTTTAATACGGAACCTCTACAGTAATTTTGTTCATGCACTACCTGAATTGGACTCATTAGAAGAATTAAGCTATAAGCTAATTCTGGTAGGAATGCCATTTTTAACTTTAGTTATTATAACTGGTGCAATTTGGGCAGAAATGGCTTGGGGCACTTACTGGTCATGGGACCCTAAGGAAACCTGGTCCTTAATAACATGGTTCATCTATGCTGCATATTTACATACACGATTTACAAAGAATTTAAAAGGCAGATTATCTATAGCCTTAGTTGTAATTGGATTTTTAGCTGTATTATTTACTTTTGCAGGAGTTAATATATTATTACCCGGTCTTCACAGCTATGCATAATACACACTTGTTTATATAGCTGATCCCGTGATTTCCAAGATTAATGCTTTCTAAAAATCCCGTTGATCCATAATGGCTTATTTAGAAGAAGGCGCAGAAGCTCATGTTATGTGACATCCGTATCGACCCATATCTTCTACATGCTTGGTCTAATTTGTGTTTTGAATGCTTGCCCTATCTCAGTAATTAATTGAGTATACTGCTCCTTATATTCACCGTTTTGATTTACTAAATTAGGAATTTCATATTCACTAAAATATATCTCATGGGCAGCCCTATTTCTAATCTCTATTAGAATGCTTTTGCCTATACTATAATTACTAAAGTAATCCAACAGTGTATTCAATGCATCATAATGCTTATCCTCAATTAGTAACATACTTTTTTTAACCATATCTCCAGTAATTTTTAACTGTTTTGAAAAATTCTTAAGATTTTCAAAATCTGCAAGACTCCATAATTCATCTGCAGACCCTTTTAAATCACATAGATTTCTATATAGGTCATTATACAAGCTAAATTGATGTTCAGAGTATCTTAAAAACAAAGTTTTTGACTTTTCTAGTTGTAATTTATAGTGTTCTAATTCTTGTTGATACTCATTTTTCAGTTTTTCTAGTGTCTCTTGGTATTTAAGTTTATCTTTTTCCAAAATCCGGTAGGCCCAAACCTTGCCAAGCCAACTTGATAAACCTATAATTAGTGCACTTGATCCACCAAGTGAAACAATAACAGCACCAGCAGAATAAAGATAATCTTGAATAGTCATTGATACTCCCCTTTCTCTTGAGTCATTGATATATACACGATATCACAGTCACGTTTAGGGGTTAAAATAGCCCCTTACTTTTTATATTATTCAAGATTACCCATCTGGGAATATACAATTTTCATACCACCGTCACTATTGTCTTCTGTAAACAACTTAGTGTTGTATATGTTAACCCTGCGACTTTTCGGTAAGATAATTGGGTTTCTTTTACTAATCTTATGATGAGCTCATCCCGGTCTTGCAATTCCCCAATATCCGTTACCCCCTTTTCTAACTTGCTATTATTTTCTTTGCCCTTTTTTCCTTTTCCTCGATAACTTCTTCTGTAATTTCCAGATAATCTGTTTCATCCTCAATATCATGAAAATTAAGAAAATCAGCCTCAGATATAAAATCATTCATTATTTGCTCTTTAGTATCTTTGTCGACTAATTGTATTTCTGTACCGACGTATTCTCTCATGCTGCTCCATTTGTATTCCTGAA
>JUEF01000125.1 GCA_000802045.1 Peptococcaceae bacterium BICA1-8 | reverse complement strand
AAGGCAAGGAGTATATAATACATTGCTTCCGTCATCGGACTGCCTGTATATGACATATTTCAACCTACCTTCTTTATTACGCCATACGATATATCGCATGGCGTAATAGTATCATTACTCTTTTTCTTTGTCAATAGAAAAAGAGCTGCCCCATGACAACTCTTAATATTACTATCTTGCTTACGTGCTTCCTGCTTACCTTTCTGCTTTACTTACCTTGCGGAGTCTGCCTTTGATAGTCATATTTTGCAACTCTTGAAAAACCAACTCACCTTTATTATTTAAAATTTCTACAAAGGTAGATACATCAATTACATTGATAATCCCTATATCTGCCGCTGTTACACCTTCTATACTGCAGAGTGTACCCACAATGTCTACTGGTCTCATCTTTGTTTTCTTGCCTGCATTGATATGTAGCTTCATAATTTCTTTACTTAGTGGCGCGCCTTTTGTTTCTTTAATTTCAGGAGTAGTATTTATTTTTTCAATAAATTCCTGTTTGGAACTATTGATAGTTTCTTTCTCCGGTCTTTCTTTCAAAAGAATTTCTTTGCCGATATATTGCTGTATATCATTTAAAAATTTACCTTCGTTTTGTGTTACAAAAGTAATTGCTCTACCCTCCCTGCTCAACCGTCCAGTTCTTCCGATCCTATGGACATAGCTTTCTACGTCTTGTGGTATATCATAATTGATTACAAGGGATATGTTATCTATGTCTATTCCTCTAGCTGCAACATCTGTTGCTACCAGATATCTGAAATATCCCTGCTTGAAATCATTCATTACTCTTAATCTATCCCTTTGTTCCATTCCGCCATGTATCTTCGCACAAGTATATTTCAGATTTACAAGCACATCATAAACCTCATCCACTTTTTGCTTTGTATTGCAAAATATTATACAGCTATCTGGGTTTTCTACTATCGTTATATCACTTAATAGTTTTATCTTATCCTCTTGTTCTACGGTATATCTTTCTTGGAATATCCTGTCCAACGCTGAATTTTGCTCCTCTATTTCAACCCGTATAGGCTCTTTCATGTATTTGTTACATAATACCTCTATGTCTTTGGGCATTGTAGCTGATAATAACATAGTAACACGTTTTTTTGACAATGTGGTTATTACTGTCTCTATTTGCTCAATAAATCCCATATTAAGCATTTCATCAGCTTCATCTATGACAAGGTATTCTATTTTTGATGTATCAAATGTTCCTCTTTCAATATGGTCTATAATACGACCAGGTGTGCCAACCACCACATGGGTCTTTTGTTTAAGTTCTTTTTCTTGATTATAAAAAGGAGACTTACCGTAAATGGCAGCAACTTTAAGTCTTTTAAACCTACCTATATTAAAAATATCCTCCTTGACCTGGATGGCAAGTTCTCTTGTTGGTACAAGCACTAATGCTTGAGGCTTATTTTCATCCCAGTCTACTAATTGGCAAATAGGAATGGCAAATGCCGCAGTTTTTCCGCTTCCAGTTTGGGACTTTACTAAAATATCCTTGCCCTCTAATACTGCGGGGATAACCTGTTCTTGAACTCTAGTAGGGCTTTCAAAATTCAACATATTAATTGCCTTTAATAACTCATTACTTAATTGATAATCGTTAAAATTTGATTCTATCATGTAATCATCTCTTTCTTATGTTCTATTGCAATTATTGGTAGGACTATATACTTAGCTTACGGTATCATCTGAATATTATACTTAAAGTCAACGTTAACCCTCTATTTAGGTTTCTTTTTCAAATTTGTTTTTGCATTTAGGACAGGTAATAATAATTTCCCCTTTGCCTTTTGGAAGTCGTAATGTTACCTTGCAATTTGGACATCTAAAATATCTATGTGTCTTTAAAGTTTTAATACGACTCTGTGTTTTTTTAAACCATGAATAAAGAGGACTTATCAGCATAAAAAACTTGTAGTTTTCCATACTGCGCTTCGCTATATTTTTTGATAGCATTCTATAAATACATATCCCCAAGGGAATGTAACTTATAAATGCTATTAGTGGACGGCTGGTAAACTGGGCTATCAAGGCTAATAACACTGAGACTATGACTAAAGCCATAGAAAGCTGGTCCACCCCATACCTTTCCATCATAAATTTTTTTAACCAATTCATATTCATTACTCCTAATTTATTATTTTTTAGCAGGGGGAAAAATAATAAGATGCCCTATGAAACAGGATTTTCGGACACATCAATTCCTGCCAGCTGCATAAGATAAAGCGCATTGCGTGTGGTGGAAGGACCTGGACGTAATTCGTAATCAAAATAAATCCTTCCATCTTTATAATACTCCCGGAAGTGATAATTCACTATTTTATCATTTTTCAGTTCAAGGTCACAAAGTTCAAGATCGTGTGTAGATACCAGACCAATAGAGTTGGTAAGGCTTAACTTGTTAATAAGCACCCTAGCGCCAGTATGACGATCCTGGGAGTTGGTGCCTTTGAAAATCTCATCTAATAAGAAGAAAACCCTTTTCCCTGATTCAGCTTCACTTACAATTTTTTTAATTCTTGAGAGCTCTGCATAAAAAGAAGATATGTTCTCTCCAAGATTATCGCTAACCCTCATACAGGTATATATTCCCATGATAGAAGCCTGAAACGACCTTGCACATACTGGTGCACCGGCATAAGCAAGTACTAGGTTGATACCAGCAGTCCGCAAAAGTGTACTCTTCCCGGACATATTGGAGCCAGTAATTAATAGCACCTTTGCTTTATTATCAATAGCAACATCGTTATGGGTCCTCTTCCCTGGCAGTAGAGGATGTCCTAAGCCTTTTGTTTGGAAAACTGTTTCATTTCCATCACAAATCATAGGCATTACCCAATCAGGATTTTCAAATCGTATTACAGCAAGACTTGCTAGTGCTTCAATTCTTCCCAGCCCATCAAACCAGTCTTTTAGAAAATGTCCCGACTTCTGTTTCCAACGCTCGAGGGCTATAATATTTTGGAAATCCCACAATGTTAATATATTGAAAATAATATAAAAGAAATTTCTTCTGTCAGATATTGAATTAATTATTAGAGACAACCTATCAGCCTGTCTAAAAACTTCTAACCCCTCTTTATTTCTAATCCCGTCTTTTATTTTCTTAATGTATGGGGATTTAAAATTACTTTTTTCAAAAAGTTTAAGCATTTTATAATAGACATCCATATCATCAGCATAAATTTCGGAAATACTGAACATCCTGGACCGCTCTTTACTTTTATAGGAAAGCAGCGCGAACTGGATTACTAGTGCAGCTGCCGGCAGGTACCAAGGTATTATGTTCATCAGAAATCCTGTTAAAACAAGAATGACGGTGATAACTGGGCAAATCCTGATTATGGAGATTATCCAGGGCTTCCGGAAGACCTCGTTGCTTTCTCTTGCCCAAGTTATAAGATTTTCTGGATCCTGCAACTTAGCTGATGCCATCATTCCTTCTGCTAAAAATCTTTGCCTCCATCTAAGCATTGCTGCCAATTCATCCACTGCTTCCTGTCTTTCTCGAATATCATAACTGTTTCCTATTACCCCCAAAAACAATTCCCTAAGCTTGTGCCTTCCTATAAAAGTATTTGCTGTATTTATCCACTGAAAAAGAGAATTCTTACCGAAAATATCGAGGTCACCTGAGTAGTTATGGCTGTCATCCTTAAAATCCCTGCCATCATCAACAAATGTATTCCATTCTCCCTTTAACCGTTTAAGGGAGCAGGTATTGATATCTCGAAGTAAAGTGGTGTACTTCATTCTAACTTTAAGTCTTCCATGACATATAACAAAATAAATAAACATGCCTATAAACGCAACAAGAATAGCAGTAAAAAGGATGTAATTGTGAGCTATATACATAAGTATACCCACACCAATTCCTATGATAAAAACCGCTAGCCTTAAGTTGCTTATAAGCCGTTCTGCCTTTTCCTGTTTCTCTAGTAGCTTTTTATAACCGCCTTCTCTTCTTTCATACTTCTGTTTTGGAGCTTCCAAAATCTTTAGTCCTCCATTCCTATAACATCCATTAGGCGTGTCAGGGGACGGTCCCTTGACACGCCCTGGCAGTCGTCGTATAAGAGTAAATTAATTAAAAAGAATGAGCCCTGTAAAAATCAGAACTTCTTTATTTTCACCATATTCCACATATAAGTCTCCTGGTGGATAAGTCTTAAAATTAAACTTTCACACGATTATTAGCTTCATTTATAAAAATTCCATTTATGAACAAAAAATTCCTTCCTTCTCGTCTCTTAAATGTATATCTTTCCTGTTAATTATCCTTGTGCTTTGTCATGAGACACGCTCTGTCTCAATTAGCAGGTCCGTTGCTAACTTGTTAAATATCAAATTCATCTTTAATTTCTTCCAATTTGCTCTTAATACGCTCTGCCTCAGAATAAATATTATAGAACTCGAAAACATTTTCATCCGCTGTTTCTTTTATATAATTTACTATTGTTCTTCTTACTTTTTCTTCATTCACATCCATTTCGATTTCCTCGTATTCTTTATCCAATACAATAGAATCATATATTTTTGTGTGCATTTTTAATATCCCAACTAAAAAAATTGATAAGTCCTTTTTTAAAGCCATATACGTATGATTAGTAGGTATAAAGATGATACTTCTGTGGATCTCTAAAAGTCTCTCAAGGTTTGATTGAATTGCATTTATAGAGCGCTTAAATTTCTTTAGTTCTTTTCTATCTTCTTTTTTGGTATCTTCTCTTAAAAGGGAATATATGCTTCTTGTCTCCTCCAACTCATCTCTAACCTTTTGGATACTACCTTTTATTTCTTCTTTATTAATATTTTCTTCCCTCAAAATATCACTAATAGCTTCCTCATAAAAATTCTCAAATGTAGCCCGTAAACTATTAACTTTGTTTTTTAGATCTTGGGTATAGTTAGGGGGCACCAAAAATACATTTAATCCAGTTGCCACTATCAGTCCAATAAACATACCAATAATTCTATAGGCCACTCCTAATAAATCAAATTCATTACTTTGAGTGCTTACTGCAACTAAGGTTATCAGAGCAAACCTTATGCTTTCGTCTAAACCCAGCTTTAAACATACCAAAATAATACTAACACTTGCTATCCCTAGTAAAAGTGGATTTATGCCAAAAGTTAATGCAAAGCTAATAGCAACCACAGAACCAATCATTGTTGCTATTAGCCTATTTTTAAAAGTATCTAATGTGCTCCTAATAGAAGGCTGTATCCCGATAATGGCAGTAATTGCAGCCATTCCAGCAATATTATATTCGGCTATTTTAATGTTTGCTTCTAAAATGTTTATTAAAAAAATAGTTAAACAAACTGCTAAACCTGTTTTAATTGTTCTTGCACCAATCCTCATTTTGCACCACACTTCCAAGTTCTTTACGTATTTTTATGTCTGCCGTGTCTATCAGCGGACAGTCATAACTTATGGCTTATGCACTCTGTCTTCTTCCCTCATATTCTCTGGGGCAACAGGTTTCTGTGACGCCATTCTTTGCACAACCCCTCTGTTCAATCCCAAGAAATCTGCTATTTCTCGAATTGACAGTCGGGTTTTTATTCTTAGATTTACTATAACATCCTGCAAAAAATGCCTATTACTATCAATCTTTAAATCAGTAATTGACATGTTCTTTTCCATTAAGTATTCTTCTACCCACAAACTGCCCTTCTCCTGACAAAAAAATACGTCGGAATCATCTTCCTTTATATCTATAAATTCATCATCATTCTCCTTATTGGAGAATTCCATAAAATATTCAATAGCTTTATTTTCCTCCTGGGCAAATAAAGAAAGTATCTCCAAGGTATCTACCATATCATTTCTCCTATTACCCCTTCCTCCTACATAATCAATATAGCTGCTCCATGGATATTCTAAGCTATCTCTAACCATACCTGCCTGATGAGGGTTATTATGTATGTATCTTACAACTGCCAGAAGATGCTTTTCATCATCAATTGTCTCACTCTTAAACCTATCTTGAAATAAATGACCTACTCTATTATATTTCTTATTAAAAAAACAAGCATAACTGGTATTGATTCTTTTCATTACAACAGCAATATTTTCTGTCCTAATTAATAAATGAACATGGTTATCCATTAAGCAATATGCATATAGGTCAAACACTTCTTCCTTCTTCTTTTCCCTAATAATACCTAATAGTTTCTCCCTGTCCCAATCATCTTTAAAAATTTCCCTTTTCTCATTCCCCCGCATCATTACATGATAAAAACCAGTCTGACTTATTTGTCTCCTTTCCCTTGCCATCAAAACACCTCCTAAGGTATTTTATCATACTTTCATTAAGCTGTGTCAAAGGACCGTCCCCTGACACGGATGGTCAGAAAACATTCTTGTCCTTCGAATGTTTATATCGTGGGCACTGACTGCCCGGATCTAGCTATATGGGAGAGGATGATTCTTATAATTCTTAAAATTAAAACTGGGATATTAGGTTTTGGAACTATTGCATTGATTTTGGTTTTGGGGGCTTTTTTTCCCTCAGCGGCATTTGCCAACAATAATTATCAACCTAGCCCCTGGGCTTCCACCAAAATTACGATTGCGAATACAGCAGGCCTAATGTCCGAGGATTTTGGCAGACGGCAGTTTACTGAAAACATCACAAGGAGGGATTTTTGCGAATTACTTATCAACAGCTACCAGCTCTTTGGATATCCTCTTCCCGAAGTTCTGGATTCCCATCCGTTTACCGATACTCAAGATAAAATTCCAGAGCAATCATTTATGTTGGGATTAACCAGTGGTACGGCTGAAGGCATTTTTAGCCCCGATTTACCACTGACCCGGGAAATGGCTGTTGTCATGCTGGGAAGGCTGCGTATTCTCTTTCAATCTGAACATAAAATAATGGACGAGCAGCAAGCAGAACAAATTCTTCAGAAGTATGCAAAAGATAGTGATAAACTCTCCGACTGGGCAAAAAGACATATGGCCGATGCCTATTCTCGGGGGATTATCGCGGGAACAGACATTGGCATATTAAGTCCTAAAGATAATGTTACCCGTGAGCAGGCAGTGATTTTAGCCCTTAATACTCTGGCCTATAGTGATGAATCCCGTATCAATACTACCGAAATTGCGGAATGCTTCCTGCCCGCTCCATCCGGCATATATATTTCTCAATACTACCAAAAAGGAGAGGTCAACTTGACCTGGGGTGAGATTCCTTCCGCGTCTGCATATGAAGTCAGGGTATATAAAGACGGTGTCTTAGCTTATTCAGCCCGGACAAAAAATCATAATCTTGATTTTAGGACAAGCTCCCAAGATAATAATTCCACAAATATCTTTATTAATGACAGGAAAACCGTCAGAGCAGTCTTAGAGGTGGTCCCGCTGGATAAGACGGGCAACCCATCCATGTTTTCCCTTAGGCGAGAGTTTATTGTTTCACCAAATGATAGCCAGCGTGTCGGGTCCATAACGTCTAGGTCACAGCCCCGCTTTAACAGCGCAACTGAAGCATTATCCCATATGGAAGATATTGATGTTCCGGTTTGGCAATTGGCATCCGGCACAAAAAAGACGGCTACAATTACTTTGACCGTACATAAGGATGTAGCCGAAGACGTAAAGAAAATATTCGCGGATATATATAACGGTGAAGAGAAGTTCCCCATCAAAAACTGTTACGGCTACTCATATCGGGGAATTACATCTACATCCCAGCATAACAGCGGCTTAGCAATTGATATTAACCCTGATGAAAACTATTTTATTGGCCGGGACGGCACCATTAAAGCAGGAAAGCTTTGGAAGCCTGGAGAAAATCCGTATTCTATTCTCCCTGATGGAGATGTGGTAAGAGCCTTTAAAAAATACGGTTGGCACTGGAGCCCTGATAGGGTCTGGTCCAGCGGGGCTGACTATATGCACTTTAGTCTTTCAGGAACATAGACCATCAGGCGCTTTATCCTCATTGGTGAACTACAAAACGTGTCAGGGGACAAGTCCCCTGACACGTTTTTAGGAAAAGCGTTATTCCCTCTTCGAATTTAAACCCAGCTCTCCGCTTTTCAGCTAATCCAGGTTATTTTTGCTTCTTTTAATTCCCATATTTCTGTTTTTTTAATCAAGTAGCTTTCAACACCAATAGCACCTTTACCAGAGCGGTATTTAGAGCCTTTAATTGTTACCTTATCCTCTGTCCTTTCCACTTCATTTATGTTGAGCAGAACACCTTCTATAGACATAGTGTTTTCATTATACATTCCCTGTTTTTTTAATTCCTCGAAAGTCGCTTCCATTACTGGGACATCATATTTTTCTAAGGAATTAATAATATTATTTTTTTCTTCACTAGTAAGCTCTTGTAGTTGGGTGAAATCTATTGCAATATATTTCATCCCTCCGTTAAGACCTTTGTCTAAGTCCATAAAAGAATCAAAAGCAATAGTATAGATATCAACTACTTCTGATTTTTCTATTATCTCCGGCTCTATTTCCTTTTTCCCACAGCCGGAAAAAATAATAAAAAGAATGCACAATAGGAAAAACACAAGGATTTTCTTCATATTTACGCTCCTTAAAATATTTTTTCCTATATAGACGCATTAATTTTTTTAAGGTTCCCTGTTAAAATGTTTTCTAACCGTCTGACCTTACAATAATTTAAGCTTGTTGCTGTATAGTTCCCGGTTTTGCAGTTTTCCGGGCTCTGACATCAGGTAGGGTAAAGGCAAGAATAATCCCCAGAATAGGAAGGATGCTGATAATGTTCATGGTAAAGGGTAGGCCTGCATAATCAGCGATGGCTCCAAGTAATGTTACCCCGATAGAGCCCATACCTATTCCAAAGCCAAGTAACAGCCCCGAAGCCAGCCCTATGTTATTAGGTAAAAGCCTTTGCCCGAAAACCACTGTGGTGGAAAAAGTTGATATTAGTGACCCCCCGGCAATAAAAGCTAAAATGAAAATCCAATTGCCGTTCAAGTGCAAAAACGGGTAGATCACCATTAAAGAAATAACCATTGAAGCTAACAAACCGTTACGCCCTCCGAAACGGTCGGCAAAAGGCCCACCCAAAAGAGTACCTGCTGCTCCGGCAATTAAAAACGTACTGATCAAATGTTCTGGCTCAGCAATACCTTTAAAACCGGAAAAATAAAAGGGAATGAAATAAACAAGTCCCGAATGTATCCATGATCTTACAGTTACGAATAATATTAGAAGTACTAGGCTTGCTATCCTATTATCGCTAATAATAGGCTGTTCTTTATCCTTTTTTTCCTTAGGGACATTTTCTGCCAGGATTTTCTTAAATCCGGGTAATAAAAACAGGAAAACCACAGCAGCCAATACTCCCGGAATCATTACACCATAAATTGAGTCCAGACCGGAAAAACTCAGTGCAAACATGGCCAACATGGGACCAAGACCAAAGCCGAGATTTCCTCCCACTGAAAAAACTGCCATCGAGGACCCGGCCTTACCGTCTTCGCTAACAAAATGGGCCAATTTAGACCCTTCCGGATGGTAACCCGCCACCCCAATTCCGCTCAATAATACCGCAAGCAACAGTAATCCATATGAGTTAACCATTCCAGTCAGTGCCAAACCAAAACCTGAAAGGAAAAGCCCCAGAGGCATTAACCAAGGCATGCTGTAACGGTCGCTTAACAC
>JUEF01000124.1 GCA_000802045.1 Peptococcaceae bacterium BICA1-8 | reverse complement strand
GGTAGAGCATCGCCTTGCCAAGGCGAGGGTCGCGAGTTCGAATCTCGTCTTCCGCTCCATAGGAAATTTAAAACTACCTCGGCTAGCATTGGCAGTCGGGGTGTTATTGTATTTAAATAAATTTTCCCTTAATTCTTTCTTTTGCCTTTTACTCTATATTTTTTATGGGTATAATTTAAAAGTAAAGTTTTGTAAACATTTACATATAATTTATAAGTTTAAGGAGGAGCATAATAAGATGCAAGTAAATACTGAAAGAATAGACAAAAAACAGGTAGAAATGACCATTGAGGTTGATGAAAAAAAGTTTGAAGATGGTTTACAGCATGCCTATAAAAAAATTGTAGGCAAGATAAATATTCCCGGTTTTAGAAAAGGCAAGGCGCCACGTAAAATTGTAGAGCAAAAATTTGGGGTTGAAGTTCTTTTTGAGGATGCAGTTGATTTTATAATGCCTAAAGCTTATTTAGAAGCATTGGATACTTTAGAAGAAGGCATAGAACCTATAGGTAAGCCAGAAATCGATATAGTTCAATTAGAGGCTAATAAGCCTTTTGTTTTTAAAGCAAAAGTAGAAATTAAGCCCGAAGTAGAATTAGGTGAATACAAAGGCATAGAATTAGAAAAGATAGATAGTGTTGTCATTGACGAGGATGTAGCCGAAGAACTAGAAAACCTTCGTCAAAGACATGCACAATTGGAAGTTCTCGCAGAAGGTACAGCTGTAGAGAATGGCGATAAAGTTGTAATTGATTTTTGCGGCAAAAAAGAGGATATTCCCTTCGATGGTGGTACTGCTGAAGATCACTCCTTAGATATAGGTTCAGGGTCATTCATACCCGGTTTTGAGGAGCAGATTATTGGAATGCTACAAGGGGAAGAAAAAACCATTAGTATTACCTTCCCTGAAGAATATCATAGTGAAGAACTAGCAGGACAGCCTGTAACCTTTGATATCAAGCTCAAGGAGATTAAAAGGAAAAAAATTGCAGAGCTGGATGATGAATTTGCAAAAGATGTAAGTGAATTTGAAACTTTGCAGGAATTAAAGCAGGATGTGGAGAATAGACTGAAAAACAGGAAGGAAGAGGCTGCTAAAGCTCAATTGCGTCAGCAGGCTGTAGAAAAAGCTGCAGCTAATACTGAAGTAGAAGTTCCTCAGGCAATGGTTGATTCACAAATAGATAATATTCTTCAGGATTTTGAATATCGTTTAAGGATGCAGGGATTATCATTAGAAAATTATTTACAGTACTCAAATGAAACAATTGATAGTATTAGGGAAAAATATCAAACAGATGCTCAAAAATCAGTCAAAGAGCAGTTGATTTTAGAAGCAATTGCCAAAAAGGAAGTTTTAGTTGTTGAAGAAAAAGATTTAGAAGAAGAATTCGCACGTTTATCTACATTATATAAGCAAGAACCAGAAAAAGTTAAAGAATTATTAGAAAAACAAGGACAAATGGAAGCTGTTACACATAGCATTATTATTGATAAGGCTATTCAATTAATTATTGATAATGCGAATATCAGCTAAATGGGGGGTTAGTTATGAGTCCTTTAGTACCGATAGTAGTAGAACAAACAAATCGCGGTGAAAGATCCTACGATATTTACTCTAGACTCTTGAAAGATCGCATCATATTTTTAGGTGATGCAATTGATGACGTAGTAGCTAATCTAGTTATAGCTCAAATGCTTTTTTTAGAGGCGGAAGACCCTGATAAGGATATCCATCTTTATATTAATAGTCCTGGTGGCTCTATAACTTCAGGCATGGCAATTTTTGATACCATGCATTATATTAAACCAGATGTTTCTACAATTTGTGTAGGTATGGCTGCCAGTATGGGCGCATTTTTATTAGCTGCTGGGACAAAAGGAAAAAGGTTTACTTTACCTAATAGTGAGATTATGATTCACCAGCCTATGGGTGGCACTCAAGGGCAGGCTACTGATATTGAAATTCATGCTAAAAGGATTTTACAGATGAGGGATAGGATTAATACTATCCTTGCTGAAAGGACAGGACAACTGAAATCGCGGATTGAAGAAGATACTGAACGGGATCGTTTTATGACTGCTGTTGAAGCAAAAGATTATGGTTTGATTGATGAGGTAATCGAGCGTAGATCCCCTAAATCCTAGTTAGGGATAACGAGAGGTGATATAATGTATAAGTTTGGGGATGACAAAGGCCAATTGAAATGCTCTTTTTGTGGCAAGGTACAGGATCAAGTCAAGAAGCTTGTTGCTGGGCCAGGGGTTTATATATGTGACGAATGTATCGAGCTTTGCAATGAAATAATTGAAGAAGAACTAAGTGAAGAGACTAGCTTCGAGCTAGGAGATATCCCAAAGCCCAAAGAAATCAAAGCTATACTCGATCAATATGTAATTGGCCAGGAAGCAGCAAAGAAGGCTCTTTCGGTAGCGGTATATAACCATTATAAGCGAGTTAATCTGGGCATGAAAATTGAAGACGTAGAATTGCAAAAAAGTAATATTTGCATGCTAGGACCTACAGGAAGTGGAAAGACCTTATTAGCTCAAACTCTAGCTAAAACATTAAATGTTCCTTTCGCTATTGCCGATGCTACATCACTGACAGAAGCGGGATACGTTGGTGAGGATGTTGAGAACATTCTTCTAAAGCTTATTCAGGCTGCTGATTACGATGTAGAAAAAGCCGAAAAAGGGATTATCTATATTGATGAAATAGATAAAATTGCCCGCAAATCGGAAAATCCTTCTATAACCCGTGATGTATCGGGAGAAGGGGTTCAACAAGCATTACTAAAAATCTTGGAAGGAACTGTTGCTAGTGTTCCCCCTCAAGGAGGACGCAAGCATCCACACCAAGAGTTTATTCAGCTGGATACAACAAATATTCTATTTATTTGTGGTGGAGCCTTTGATGGCGTTGATAAAATTATTCAGAATCGGATAGGCAAAAAAGTCATGGGTTTTAATGCGGAAATAAAGTCTAAGAATGACGTAAATATTGGAGAAGTCCTGAAACATATTCTGCCAGTTGACTTATTAAAATATGGTTTAATTCCTGAGTTTGTCGGTAGACTGCCAGTAATTGTGTCATTAGAAGCATTAGATAAAGAGGCGTTAGTTAAAATACTAACAGAACCTAAAAATGCCTTAGTAAAGCAGTATCAGAAGTTGTTTGAATTAGATCAGGCTAACTTAGAATTTAAAACTGAGGCTTTAGAGGCTGTTGCCGAAGAAGCTATGCGTCGTAATACTGGAGCTAGAGGCTTGAGGTCAATAATCGAAGATATTATGATGGAAGTCATGTTTGAAATTCCTTCCCGGGAGGATATTTCTAAAGTTATAGTTACTAGAGATGTAGTACTTAACAAAGAAGAACCATTAATCGTTACCGGTGATAACAACAAGAAAAAGAAGAAAAAAGAAGAAAGTGCATAAAATAATCCCCTGAGTCAATGACTCAGGGGATTATTTTTATGCACTTGTAGGGGCGCGCATTGCGCGTCTGTTTTTATTTTCCTGTGAGTATTAACCGCGGACGCGCAATGCGCGCCCCTACGTCCATTTCGTGTTAATCGTGCGTGATTAAAATGAACAAGCCTAGGCTATTGCCTAGGCTTTGTCAGTCAGACTAGTTAGCGTATTACTTTAGCAAAGAACGTTCGGCTATTTCTATAGCTTTTTTAACCATATTACCGCAGTTGCGGGACGATACATTTCCAAAATCACCGTCATTTGAGAGTGTATCATGAAAGCCTAGTTCTTTGGCAATTTCATATTTCAAAGCGTCAGACATGATACTGCGCCTTGGCAAATTAATAACCTCCTTAAAAAAAATTTGAAAGTTATTTGCACTAATCTGACTTATTATAATTTTGCCCAATAGTTTATAAAATATTAAAATAAAAACTGGTAAAAAGCTATAATTCTGCTGATAAAAATATCAAACAAAGATCATACTACTATTATTAGTTGTTTTTAAAAAAACTTTATTTAATTGACATTGACAAATTGACCATCGACTATGTCTCAAGTCGCTAGTCACTAGTCATTTTTCCAGATAATCACTATGATACAGCGGAAGGAGTAATGGACATGTTTGGTGGAAGTCTAGGCGGGATTTTTGGTTTTATCCAAATATTTTTTGCCATTGTTATCGGGTTATATTTTTGGAATTTATTAAAAAGTCAACAAGGTAATAAAGTTGCTGTTCAGAAGGAGTCACGAAAAGAATTAGATAAGCTGGAAAAGCTGAGAAATATTAAGTTAACTGAGCCATTGGTATCCAGAACCCGACCAAAGAGTTTTGAGGATATAATAGGCCAGAAAGAGGGTATAAAGACATTAGTCGCTGCTTTATGTGGCCCAAATCCTCAGCATATAATAGTTTATGGTCCCCCGGGTATTGGGAAGACTGCGGCTGCAAGGGTAGTTTTAGAGCATGCCAAAAAAAATATGCATTCCCCTTTTAAAGATGATGCAAAATTTATTGAGGTGGATGGTGCTACATCTCGGTTTGATGAACGGGGTATTGCTGATCCTTTGATAGGTTCGGTACATGACCCTATTTACCAAGGTGCTGGTGCTATGGGTATGGCAGGGATACCCCAGCCAAAGCCAGGGGCGGTAACCAAGGCCCATGGAGGAATACTTTTTATTGATGAAATAGGGGAGCTTCATCCAATTCAGATAAATAAACTCCTGAAAGTATTAGAAGATCGTAAGGTAATGTTAGAGAGCGCATATTATAGTCCCGAAGATACTAATACTCCCAGTCACATCCATGATATTTTCCAAAACGGCTTACCAGCAGACTTTCGGTTAGTGGCAGCAACAACAAGACAGCCTCAAGAGATACCTCCTGCTATTAGATCCCGCTGTCTAGAGGTTTATTTTAGGGGTCTATTACCTGAGGAAATCGGGATAATTGCTGAAAATGCTGCCCAAAAGGTAGGCTTTCCCATTACTAATGATGGACTAGAGGTAGTAAAAAAATATGCTAATAATGGTAGAGAAGCCGTTAATATTATTCAAATTTCAGCAGGCTTGGTTTTAACTGAGGATAGGACTGAAATAACTCGGAGTGATATAGAATGGGTAGTGAACAGCGGTCAATATTCTCCCCGGCCCGAAAGGAAGATATCTGCACAACCCCAAATTGGTTTAGTGAATGCTCTAGCTGTCTACGGTTCTAATATGGGTATAATTAATGAAATTGAGGTAAGTGTAATATTAGCAACAAAGGGTCAGGGTAAAGTAATCGTAACAGGAATAGTTGAGGAAGAAGAACTAAGCGGTATGGGGGGACAAAAAATACGTCGTAAAAGCATGGCTAAGAGCTCTGTGGAAAATGTTTTGACAGTTCTAAGGCGTAATTTGGACGTTGATCCCAGGGATTTTGATATTCATGTAAATTTCCCTGGAGGAATTGCTAATGATGGTCCTTCAGCTGGAATTGCAATAGCTACTGCAGTGTATTCAGCAATCAGCAATATACCTATAGATAATAAAATAGCAATGACGGGCGAAGTTTCAATAAGGGGCCATGTTAAGCCAGTGGGTGGAGTTGTTGCAAAGGTTGAAGCAGCAAAACAGGCAGGCGCAACACGAGTATTAATACCTAAAGAAAACTGGCAGAGAATTTTTGAAAATTTACCAGGAATTAATGTTATTGCAGTTGAAAAATTAGAAGAGGTATTAGAGCTAGCATTATTAAAAAGAGAAAATGAATCTGAAGTAAAGCTACGTAATTCCGGAGTTGAAATAGTAAGGTCGGTGCAAATGGGGTTATAATTGGTATGTGGATAATTTTTACTAAAGGTAGTATACTGGTATAATAATAAGCAGGTGTAAGAAATTATTAGCATAAATATATAAAATGGCCTTAAATACTGACAGTAATTTTAGGAGGTTAAGTGTATGACAGAGAAGAGTAACCGACAGCTTCCTGTGCTTCCATTAAGGGGGGTCCTGATTTTTCCTTATATGGTGATTCATTTAGATGTTGGTCGGTCCAAATCTATTCATGCTATCGAAGAGGCAATGATTCAGGACAAACAGATTTTCTTAGCAACTCAAAAAGAGGCTGAAACCGATGAACCAAGTGAAGATGATATTTATAAAATAGGCTCCATTGCAGAAATCAAACAAATGCTAAAACTTCCAGGCGGAACGATTCGGGTTCTAGTTGAGGGATTACAAAGGGCTAAGGCTATTAAGATTACTGCTGCTGATCCTTATTTTAAAGCAGAAGTAGAAGAATATGAAGAAGAGCTATCTGAGAAAAGCATTGAAGTAGAAGCACTCATGCGCAGCGTTAACTTTCAGTTTGAGCAGTATGTTAAATTGAGCAAAAAGATACCTGCTGAAACAGTTATTGCGGTAGTTACTCTAGATGATCCAGGACGCTTAGCTGATGTAATTGCATCGCATCTCACGTTAAAGATTTTTGATAAGCAGCAGATTCTAGAAGCTATAGGTATTAAAGATAGATTAGAAAAGTTATACTCAATTTTAACCAGAGAATTAGAGATTTTAGAGTTAGAACGGAAGATTAGTTCTCGGGTTCGCAAACAAATGGAGAAAACACAAAAGGAATATTATTTGCGGGAGCAATTAAAAGCTATCCAGAAGGAGTTAGGTGAAAAAGATGAAAGGGCTGCGGAAGTTGATGAATTACGAGAAAAAATTGCAGAAGCAAAGCTTCCTGAGGAAGTAGAGCAAAAAGCCCAAAAAGAAGTAGACCGATTAGAAAAGATGCCGCCTATGGTAGCTGAAGCATCGGTAGTCAGGAATTATTTAGATTGGCTTTTGGCCCTACCCTGGCAGGAGTATACCGAGGACAGGCTGGATATTAACTTGGCTGAGGATATATTAGATGAAGACCATTATGGTCTAAAGAAGGCTAAAGAAAGAATACTGGAATTCTTAGCTGTTAGACAATTAGCAAAAAAGATAAAGGGTCCTATATTATGTTTAATTGGACCGCCAGGTGTCGGTAAAACATCGTTGGCTAAATCAATAGCCAGGGCATTAGAGCGGAAATTTGTTCGTATATCACTTGGAGGCGTAAGGGATGAAGCGGAAGTCAGGGGACATCGCCGGACTTATGTAGGGGCTATGCCGGGAAGAATCATCCAAGGCATAAGAAATGCGGGCTCTAATAATCCTGTTTTTCTTCTAGATGAAATAGATAAAATGAGCACTGATTTTCGAGGTGATCCTTCAGCTGCGTTATTAGAGGTCTTAGACCCGGAACAAAACAGTACCTTCAGTGACCATTTTATTGAAGTTCCTTTTGACCTTTCTAATGTTATGTTTGTAACAACAGCAAATGTTATTTATAATATTCCTAGACCGTTGCTGGATAGAATGGAAGTAATTAGAATATCCGGTTATACTGAAGAGGAAAAGGTTGCTATCGCTGAAAGATATTTATTGCCTAAACAGAAAAGGGAACATGGTTTAAATGATGAAATGCTGCAGGTATCTGATAATACCCTGCTGCAAATTGTCAGGCTGTACACGAGAGAAGCCGGTGTCCGTAACCTAGAAAGGGAAATAGCTGGTATCTGTCGCAAGTCTGCTAAGGAAATTGTTAATAATGCTGATAAAAAGGTAAGGGTTACTGTCCAAAATCTTCACAACTATTTAGGAATTCCTAGATATAGGTATGGTACAACGGAAAAGGATAATGAAGTAGGGGTAGCAACAGGTTTGGCTTGGACAGAAGTGGGTGGCGAAATCCTCCAGATAGAGGTTTCTTTATTGGCGGGCAAAGGGAAGCTTTTATTAACGGGTAAATTAGGTGAAGTAATGAAGGAATCAGCTCAAGCTGGATTTAGCTATATACGAAGCAAAGCCAAAGAGTTAAATATAGAAGATGATTTTCATGAAAAATATGACATACATATCCACGTACCGGAAGGTGCAATACCCAAAGATGGCCCATCGGCCGGAATAACCATGGCTACTGCCTTAGCCTCAGCTCTTTCTAAAAAGAAAATACGCAAAGATGTTGCTATGACCGGGGAAATAACTTTACGAGGCAGGGTTTTACCGGTTGGTGGCGTTAAAGAAAAAGTGTTAGCTGCCCACCGAGCAGGCAGTAAGATTATTATTCTGCCTAGGGAAAACGAAAAAGACCTTGAGGACATTCCAGCAAATATTAAAAGAAAGTTAGAATTTATATTGGCTGAACATATGGATGAAGTTTTAGAAAAAGCGCTTGTGGAGGATTAGTTGTGATTATTAAAACATCAGAGTTTATTATTAGTGCTGTTAGTAAAAAACAGTATCCCCAGGAAGGGTTGCCGGAAATTGCTTTCGCTGGTCGTTCTAATGTAGGTAAATCATCATTAATCAATAAGCTGATAAATCGTAAAAATTTGGCCAGAACAAGTGGTAAGCCGGGCAAAACCCAAACCCTGAATTTTTATCTTATTAATGAAAATTTTCATTTTGTTGATCTGCCGGGATACGGATTTGCAAAGGTTGCAGCAAGTATTAAAGAACAATGGTCAAAATTCATAGAAGAATATTTAAGCCAGAGAGATGTGTTAAAGGGCGTTATCCATATTGTTGATATTAGGCATACTCCAACAAATGATGATAGCATTATGTACGACTGGCTGCAGCATTTTGGAATACCTACTTTAGTAGTGGTTACTAAGGGAGATAAAGTCTCCCGTGGACAGTACCCAAAACATATTAGGGAAATCAAAGAAAAAATGAAGCTTCCTAAGGTTCAGCCTATTGTAATATTCTCAGCTGTAACTGGGGAAGGGGTAGCGGAAATTCAAAGCTGGGTTGACGAGAGAATAGAAATAGGGTGACCATGTACCCTATTTCTATGGTCGATAGTCTATGGTCTTAGCCTAACGAACGAAGTTGAGTGAAATCTAAATCTAGCGAAGCGAAATCTAAATCTTCTTTTCTGTAGCACTGTAGAACTGTAGCACTGTAGAACAAAAAAACCTGCCGAGGCGAGGGCACTGAAAAAGTCCCTGTCAACTACTAAAAAGGCGTAACTTCTACATTTACTGTAGGAGTTACGCCTTTTATACTGTAAAATATAGTTATTACAGTATTGTAGGTGATTGAAATGCTAAAGCAACAAATGACGATGGTATTAAGTCCTTATACCGAAATATACAATTTAGTAGTTCCTAAGGATAATATGTTGAGAAGAATTAAAGAATTGGTTGATTTCTCGTTTATCTACGAGGAATTAAGTTCTAAGTATTGTTTAGATAATGGCCGTGGGGCAATAGATCCAATTCGCAT
>JUEF01000123.1 GCA_000802045.1 Peptococcaceae bacterium BICA1-8 | reverse complement strand
TCCTCTAGGTCGGGAAGAGGTTAAAACAAATACTCAAAGTATAAAAAATCTGCTTGAAGAGGCAAGGGCAATATATATATTGTCTATTGAAAGCAAACTAAAGTATGATGAAGAAAAGGAAAAGGACACCTATTTTTTAGTCAGAAGATCTATCAATGCGATTCAATCTAATTTAGAACGACTATTAGAGGTACACAGAAGCATTATCCTAGCTCCTAATACTGAAAAGCATAAAGAACTGCGTCAGGAGATCCATGATTACCTCACCTCAATTTTTTTCTATCATCAAAAAATATATGATTATATTCTCCATGATAAGCCTTTGGAGGATAGAATAATAACTGAATTTAATGTAAAGGAAAAAGAAGTGGAAAATAAAATTGTTTGCTTAGTAAATCAAGCCTGTGACTTAGAACCCCTGCATTATTACAATATGGTAGCAGAGGCTCAACGAATTATGAACAAGGCTTGGAGTTTAGCGGAGGAAAAAGAAAAATTTCATATTAAAACAAGGGATAAATAAATTTAAAAGAATCAATCCTTGAAAGATTTAGATTCATCTATATAATAAATATAAATTGGGTGTTTGCTTCGGACAGGGGGGAGGGAAATTGGCCCGTATATTAATTTGTGATGATTCTTTATTCATGAGATATGTTTTAAGAAAGATTTTAGAAAACGGAGGCCATGAGGTAATCGGGGAAGCGGAAAATGGCCTTGAAGCTATAGAAAAATATAAAGAGTTTATGCCTGAATTAGCCACAATGGATATTACCATGCCGGAAATGGATGGCATTAGGGCTCTGGAGAATATTAAAAGAGAAATTCCGGAGGCTAAAATTATTATGGTTTCAGCTATGGGTCAGGAATCAATGGTCAAAGAGGCCATTCACTATGGAGCCAGTGATTTTATTATTAAACCTTTAAAAGAAGGCAGAGTCTTGCATGCTATTGAAAAAGTATTAGGTAATAATCCTCTTGGAAATATACTCTATTAATAGTAATATCTCATAGTCTATGGTCATAGCAGGGTAAAGCCCTAATTAAATTATTGATTTTCCTTTTCGTTAATGGTATATTTGGCAGTAGTATAGAATATTGAATATTTCGCAGTAACAGCGACCTGCGTTATCAAAACTGTGGTTTAAAAACATGACGCTGGGTACTACTGTACTTGGCGTTTCTTTTATTAGTCTATTAGTGGGCGAGTGAGCGAGTGGGCGAGAACAGTCTTTCAGGTAGAGGTTAAGAAAAAAAACCTAACCTAATGATATAAATATAGCGAAACCTTAGTCTTATGTAACCCGATAAATTTACGAAATCCAGCCACTAGCCACTAGCCACTAATAACTAGTCACCAGTCACCAGTCACTAGTAACTAAAAAGGAGGAGATAATTATGAATATAGAAGAAAAAAAACTACTTAGAAAAGTAAGCTTATTTAGTGACCTAGATGATGCACTTCTTGAACTGGTTATTAATGTGATAGAGTTTAAAGATTTCCCTAAAAATAAGATAATATTCTTGGAAGGGGACCCTGGTGCAGCTTTTTATTTTATTAAATCAGGTAAAGTTAAGATTTCAAAGCTATCGGAAGCAGGTCGGGAAATTATAGTTCATTTTTTGGGTGCTGGGGATATTTTTGCAGAAGTAACCTTATTCCAAAAAAATGCTGTTTATCCAGCTACTGCCGAGGTTATTGAAGATGCAACTGTTGGTATTATTCGGAATAAAAACTTGGAAAAGCTTGTTTTAGATAACCCTCAAATGGCCTTAGAGTTAATCAGGGCCTTAACTACTAAAATTGTTAGTATTCAGGAGAGGATTAGGCACCTGGGGGCTAATGATGCAGCAGAGCGAACTATTCAGGTTCTTTTGGCTCTATCTGATGGTCATGGTAGTAAAACCAAAAAAGGCATAGAACTTTGTGTGAATATTACTCGACAGGATTTAGCCGCCTTTGTGGGTACCACCAGGGAAACAACAAGTCGTATTTTAAGTAAATTAAACCAGGCCGGTGTAATTGATATTTCCGGGAAAAGTATTGTGATAACTGATTTTGAGGGTTTGAAAAGCTGGTGTTAATCACCCTTTCTAGAAAATTGGAGGAAACAAAAATGAACATTAAAGCTATTACTAAGATTAGCCTTATCGCTGCCATTTATGCAGCATTAACAATTGGTTTAGCTCCATTATCGTATAACTTTGTCCAACTTAGAGTCTCGGAAGCTTTAACTATTTTGCCCTTTATTATGCCCCAAAGTATTTTAGGGCTTTTTATTGGTTGTGCTATTGCTAATATCTATAGTGGTCTAGGTATTTATGATATAGTTTTTGGCAGTTTGGCTACCCTGGTGTCTGCTTATCTTACCCGGAAAATGCCTTCAAAGTGGCTGGCACCACTGCCGCCTGTAATTATTAATGCACTTGTAATTGGCTTTATGTGGAGTTATTTTGCCGATATGCCCTTTTATTTGACTGCAGGGTATGTTGCTCTTGGGCAAATAGGAGCGTGCTATTTATTAGGGTTACCTTTATTGCACTTATTAGAAAAGAGCGAGCTCTTCAAAAAGATTAAGGAATTTTGATTTCTTTATATACCTGTCAAGAAGGAAAAACTAGAGCATGCATCGAAAAGAAGACCATAAGGCTAAGGTTTTGCTTACGTTGCTTCGCTAGGTAAAGGTTGATATTTTCTTAGCCTAAGCCTTAACCTAAACCTTTATTATCAATACAGAGGTGCTTGTATGCGTAAAATTATATTAATTTTTCTGACATTTTTCTTGATTATCAGTGTTTTTGGGTGTGGTAATAAAAATGAACCAAACGAAGTAGATGACGAACAGGAATTGATTTCCCATACTGAAATAGTAGAGACTGAGCCTGAAACCCCACCCCTTATAGCAAAGGAACCTTTGATTAATAAGGAAAAGGAACTGCCTGGGGCATTTATAGTCTCTGTCGATAATCATCGTAATGCTTATCCGCAAAGTGGTTTGGATAAAGCTGACCGGGTTTATGAGATATTAGCAGAAGGCGGGATAACTAGGTATTTAGCAATTTTTCATTCGCAAAAGGCTGATAAAATAGGACCTATCAGAAGCGCAAGGTACTATTTTGCTTACATAGTAAAGGGACACGATTTCCCCTTTGCCCACGCTGGAGGCAATACAAATGCTTTAAACCTTATTCCTCAATTAAAAATCAAAGACTTGGATGAAATTTATAATTCAGGACCATATTTTTTGCGGGATAAATCCAGAAAGATGCCCCATAATCTTTATTCAAGTACTGACCTCCTAGTGAAAGGAGCAGAAAAAAAGAAATTTAGCCTGCTTCCTTTGGAACCTCTAGAGCAGGGTAATGTCGAGGTTGGGGATGGGGTAGATTTAATAGATATTACATATTCGACTGACCCTAGATATCTCTACACTGTTACCTATGAATGGGATAGCGGCAGGTATAAAAGATATATAAATGGTGTTCCTCATAAGACATTAGAAGGGGTAGAGATTTTTACGGAAAATATCATTGTGCTAGAAACAAAGACTAGGGAAGTTGTGATAGATGAGTTAGAGTCAGAAATTGAACTGATAGGTGGCGGCAAAGCCTTATTCTTTACTGGCGGCAAAGCCTATGAAGGAACCTGGAAGAAAGAAAAGGCCACTAGTAAATTCACCTTTATTTATCAAGGAAAAAGCATGAAATTTATCGGTGAACATGCCTGGATAAATATAGTTCCAAATCTCAAAGATGTAGAGGTAACTAAAATATAAAAAACGGGCTCTGCGCCCGTTTTTTTGTTTGTTTTTAGGGAGGTCCATAGTCCATCGACTTGAGTAGTATGTTTCTTAATTTATTGGACCTTTTTAATAAAGCCTGTTAAGCCGTCACTGTAATTAATCCGAACCCTTTTCCATTGTAAGGGACTCTGACTGACGGAGGCTTTACCCATCTGGGTTGTTACTGCAGCTTGGTAGCCGTATTTTTCTGCCTCTGTTATGACTTGGCTATTAAACTTACCAGCAGGGTAGCATAAAAAGTCTATTGGTTTTTTTGTTAGTTCCTCTAAGAGGGTTTTTGAGTCTAAAAGTTCCTTCTTAAGCTGTTGGCTAGAAGCTTTGGTTAAGTCTATGTGACTATAGGTATGGGAGCCAATCTCCATTCCATTTTGAGCTAGGCTGACTACCATTTCTGGAGTAAGACCGGTTGGCAAACCAAATTTTGAAGGATAGAGAAAAAAGGTAGCCTGCATGTTTTTAGAGAGTAATAAGGGCATAACCTTTTCATACATACTCAGATAACCATCATCAAAGGTAATGACAATTGGCTTTTCTGGTAGAGGTGTTTTTTTGTACCAGTGGCTGTAAACATCAGCCAGAGCTACAGTTGTATAACTATTTGCCTCTAGCCAGTCCAACTGTTTTGCGAAGGTCTCCGGCTCTACATAGAGCTCTTTCCAGGGACCGCTGGGTGTACCGATTTCGTGGTACATAAGAATAGGTACTTCTTCCCTAAGTACATATGGTTCATTGATAGTAATATCCTCAGATACCTGTATTGGACCAAGCATTAACTGAAGCAGTAGTAATAATATGGGAATATTATGCAATATTTTCACCTCATTGTTTCGTCTAAGCTAAGCACATTGTATATTTTATCACATTAGTAAGTGGATGAGTGCAAAAGTGAAAGAGTAAAAAAATGGAAGAATATAATTTATAACCACGGGCCCCTTCGGGGCACACGAATGACACGGTTAAAGATAAAAAAAAATTTCTTATTTAGAGTATTAGTGGATTGATGGCTTGAATCTTAATCTAGCGGAACAAAGTGGAGCGAAACCTTAGTCTAGCGCAGCGAAATCCTAAGAACAAATAAAAACGCCTTCGCAGGCGTTTTTATTTGTTCTTCTCCAGCATGTCATTTATGGCATTAGCAAATTTTCTTTTCTCTTTAACTCTTTCTAATTGGTTGTCCAGCCAAGAATCGGAAAAATTTGGGTTGTGGTTTTCTACGGTAAAACCGTTTTCACGGGCCAAGTCCAAAAATTTCAAGTATAATTCTTTGAATTTTTCTTTTGTCAGAGCTTCTTGGGAAAACTTAGTACCCAGCAGTAGGTAATAGCCCCGAACATTTAACAAGAAGATATCTTCTGGACTTACCTTAATACCGATATTAGCCGGGTTCAACATAATATCCCTTATTTCTGTTTGCCGCCAACGCAAAATCACTCACCCCCTATTTACTATAAATAGTATAAAACAAAGGAGTGACTGGTATGCATAACACTAAATATTTATTTCCAGGCAGCCATTCCACCTTTTAAACTGAAAACATTAGGATATCCTGATTTTAAAAGTTTCATAGTACCTCGAGCACTACGGGAACCGCTTTGACAGACTACAATCACTTTGGTATCATTTGGTATTTCAGTCATCCTTTTACTAAGCTGATTTAAGGGGATATTCTTAGAGCCCTGAATATGGCCGTTTAAATATTCACCTTCTGAACGAACATCTACAAAAAATGCATTCTGTTTTTTTGCCTTTTTGGCATCAATGCCTAATATAGTGGGGGCTTTATAAATAAGGTAAAAATTATGCAGTTGGTAGATAATTAAAGCAAACAATAAAACATTAAAAACATTATCCATAAAAATCCCTCCATTTATACATCGCGATATATAAATATAATACCAAAAATTTAATAACTAAGCAACATAAATTGGTGGCTAAAAATACAAACTAAAAGTATGATCAGAAAATTTATTTTTTACGGCACATTAGGCTGGATAACTGAAGTTGTATGGACAGGATTAGGTTCATTGATACAGGGGCAATGGAGCTTAGACAGCCATACCTATCTATGGATGTTCCCAATCTATGGTTTAGCTGTTTTTCTTGAACCTGTCCATGAGGAAATCAGAGAATACAAGTGGTGGGCCCGAGGTCTAATTTATATGACACTAATCTTTAGTATAGAATATCTAACAGGATTTTTCTTGGACTATTTTATAGGAGCGTGCCCCTGGGATTATAGTAGAAGTCCCTTTTCTATCAAAGGATATATCCGTTTAGACTATGCTCCAGCTTGGTTTCTGGCAGGATTATTATTTGAACAGATTCATGATCACGTAGTTTCGAAATACATAGGTCTCAAATAGTGGACGTATTGACTAATAGTATAAGGGGGGCTGCCAGAAATTATGTCTAAGCAGGATGATTTCTTAAGGAAGCTAATATTTGCGGCGGGTGTAGGAATAACCGGCTATTTTGGGTTAAGCTGGGTAGGCCGCAAAACAATAAAAACAGCTACTAATAGTTTTATCCATCGGTTGATGGTTGATAAATACCATGAAAATCTTTGGGAGTTTGTTTCTGCTACCCGCAAGGTAGGTCTGCAAAATATTATTGAAACTAATCTCAGAAGCCAAGAAGGGAAACTGATTAAGCGTCCATTAGGAAGCCCTAGAAGTTTTCCCGGTTTTGATAGTATTCTATTTAACTTTGCTCAGCTCCATAGGCTGCCCACAGATGAAGGTAAAAATATTGATACATCTGTAATTATAGGACCTCAGGCTAAAAAACCATTAAAAATAGAAATGCCTATTATGATTTCTGGTATGGCTTATGGCTTAGCTCTTTCTAAAAAAGCAAAAATTGCCTTAGCTAGAGGAACTGCATTAGCTGGTACTGCTACAAATACAGGTGAGGGAGCGTTTTTACCTGCAGAAAGGAAAGCAGCAGAAAAGCTAATCATCCAGTACAATAGGGGGAACTGGACTAAATCAGAGAAAATTTTGAAGCAAGCTGATGCTATTGAAATCCATATTGGTCAGGGGGCAGGGGGAGGAACAGGTCATGCTATTCCTAAAAAACAAATTACCTGGAAGGTTAGACGGGCGTTAGGATTAAAAATCGGCGAACGGGCTATCATTCATGCTACTTTCCCAGGAATGAAAGATCAGGATGATTTTAGCCATTTAGTTGTTTACTTGAAAGAAATAACAGAGGGTGTTCCAGTAGGTGTAAAGGTTGCAGGCAGTAAGTATATTGAAAAGGACCTGGAAATTGCTTTGGATGCAGGGGTTGACTTTATAGCAATTGATGGCAGCCAGGCTGGTTCTAAAGGAACTGCACCTATTCTGCAGGACGATTTTGGATTACCCACCTTGTTTGCCTTGATAAGGGCAAGTGAATATCTAAAAGAAAGAAATTTGCAAGATAAGGTTAGCCTAATAATGTCCGGGGGCTTCTATAACCCTGGTCAGATGCTAAAAGCCTT
Source organism: Peptococcaceae bacterium BICA1-8 (assembly GCA_000802045.1). Lineage (GTDB taxonomy): Bacteria > Bacillota > Peptococcia > Peptococcales > BICA1-8 > BICA1-8. The sequence continues at coordinate 10,295 of JUEF01000123.1, read as the reverse complement.
GGCTTTAGGGGCAGATGCCATTTATATAGGTGCTATTGCTCTCTTTGCAATGGCGCATACAGAGGTTTTAAAAGCCTTACCCTGGGAGCCACCACCCTCTGTGGTTTTTTATGACGGACATTTTAAAAACAAGCTTATTGTTAAGAAGGGTACTCAAAATATGGCAAAGTTTTTAAATGCTTGTGATGAGGAAATAAAAGAGGGAATACGGGCTTTAGGAAAAAATAGTCTTAAAGAAGTTAACAAAGAAGATTTATTTGCTTTAGACGAGTATGCGTCAGAAATAGTGGGTATTCCCCTGGGATATAAAAAAATTCCCTTTGATAGTGAAAAATGATAATTAAGGAGTAAAGTGCAATCGGACATGGGGTCCCAAGGAGAGGGGAGACTTTAAGACAAAGGCCCAGACAAATGAAGAATCCCTTGCTCCTGCAGGTCCCCGAGTTTGCATGTTATTACGCGCCCACGAATAAACGAGTAAACGAAAAAGCATGGGGTATTTATCCCCATGCTTTTTAACGTATAATTCTTGCCACCATGGCAGCTAACTCAGCTCTGGTTACCAAGCTGTCTGGGTCATACTTATCGGGAGTACGTCCGCCGATTAGATTTCTATTTTTTAAGATATATATTTCAGTGGCTGCCCAGTAGTCTTGTGGTACATCACGGAACTCGTATTTTAACTTCACGGTGGTCTGAAGCTCAAAGGCCCTTTGGAGGATTACTGCCAGCTGAGCCCTAGTTAGCTTTTGCTCCGGACCAAATTTATTAGAACTGATTCCTTTGACTATATTTTGGTTATAAGCCTTTATTATCGATTCCTTGGCCCAATGGCTGTTAGGAACATCAGTAAAAGGATTAGCGGTTGTCATCTCCCAGCTAAAAATCCGAGATAAAATCGCCACTGCTTCTGCCCGGGTAACCCCTACATCAGGGGCATAGTGGTATGTGTCTTTGCCACCAACAATGCTGCGGCTAGATAAGTATAAAATATCATTTTCTGCCCAGTGGCCGATAATATCTTTAAAATAATGTCCGTTTAACCACCCAGAAAAGTTTTGCCAGATGCTGAGGTCTTCCTGACCTAAACGCCAGGCTGCAACTCCTTTTAGCCCATAAGTATTAACAAGATTTACTTTTTCTTTTAAGCTCCGGGCATCTTCAAGCCAAATTTCTTTAGTACTACCGTCGGCTTTAGTGTACTTGGCAAAAGGCACTCGATATTCGTCATGCCATTGGAGGGTGGCCTTATTTTCTTGAACTGCCTTAACAATATCAGCGTACCAGATACCGCCACCATCTTTTCCGTTGGTCCAAACCCGTCCATAGAAAGGTATACCAAGAACTAGCTTATCCTTGGGAGCCTGGGTTATCATATAGTCCAGCTGTTTTTTTACCCAGTCAAGGGCAGCGATAGGGCCGGGGCTGCTTTCCTTTGAGTGCTGATCATAGGCCATGATAACCAAATATTCGGCAACCTTGCTTAGATTTTTTAAATCATATGCTGATTTCCAACCAGAGGTCATGGGCTTGTCCACAGAGCCTACAGCAACAGAAACTGTCTTTCCCGGCTTAAGCTTGTTTTTAAGAAGTGTAGTGAACTGGGTTAAAGCAGGACGATCTTCATATGCCAAATTTTCCAAGTCAATATTAATACCGTCTAAGTTATATCCATCTACAGCAGCTGCTAGATCATTAGCCAGCTTTTCTGGATTTTTTAGCGCTAGTTGGGCACTGGCCCGATCCCAGTGGTTACTAAGATAGGGAATAACCTTTGCCTTTTGGGAATGCATGTAATTGGTTAAGGTATTATCGGCATTAATGACAAGATTACCATTTTTATCGAGATCAAAATAATTAGGACTGACTACATTTACCGCACCTTTAGTCAATTTAAATTGTGCTATGTAATCTTGGGTTTTTCCTCCGTAGAGATACATAAAGCTAATTTTCTCTGCACCCAATGCCTCAGGAAGAGGCATTACTAGGAAGGAAAAGACAATAAGAAAAATTAAGCTGGCTTTCATGTACTTTTTTAACAATTCTGATACCTCCTCGGTGTAATAAAGGTTGAGGCTAAGGTTAAGGCTGAGTAAAGTAATTTCTTAACCTTAACCTAGCGAAATAAAATGGAGCGAAACCTTAGCCTGAAATAACTGGTGCCAGTTATTTCAACAACATACTGCTTATTTTAATTCATACGAATATTATTAATCCAGTATCAAATAAAGGAAATTCACCTTCTAATATTCATTTTATTATAACTATTCGCATATAGATTTAAAAAATTGGTGGGAGGGGTAATGCCAATGATTTACTGTGTACAGCCTAATGAAAGCATCTGGAAGGTTGCGGAAAAGTTTGGGGTGAGCCCTAAAGCAATACAAATTGCAAATCCCCAAGTTATTAATCCTGAGCATTTAGTAGTAGGTGAAATGGTATATATACCCATAAATATTGACTGGCATGCTTTTTATCCTAAAGGAATCGAATTGCCAGAGGTTTCTGATCCTTGGCCAGAGGTAAGGGTACAAGGACCAAATCCAGAATATGCTCATCTTTTGATGGAGGATTATGCTGGTGATGTCAGTGAAACTACAGCTATTATGCTCTATCTTTATCACCATCAGGATATGGAGGAGGCTTTGCCAGAAGTTAGTGAGCTCTTAGAGGGAATAGCAATTATTGAAATGCATCATCAGGAAATCCTAGCTGACTTGATTAAAATGTTAGGGGGAAACCCAATTTATTCGGGCAAAGATGGGCAGCCCTGGACAGCAGAATATGTGCCTTATTATTCCCAGCAGCCCTGCCAGCAGATTCAAGCCGATATTACTGCCGAAAGGGCAGCCATCCGGCAGTATCAGAAGCATATTAAAAAAATAAATGACCCCTATATCCAGGCAATATTACAGAGAATTATCAAGGATGAGGAGTATCATTTAAAGCTCTTTACTGACATGTATCGTAAATACTGTCAGCGTTTTAATAGAAAATGAAAGTCATTACCTGTCCCTTGCGGGACATTTTTTTATAGATTTAATTCTTCTGGTTCATTACTTAGATCATTATAAAGACTAATTATACTAATGGATAAACCAATTCCCACAAAGCTCCAGATTATTATGGCTAACCCATATCCAATAACACTTTGACCCATAATATTAAGAGGGACGCCTACTATTGCCGAAATTATTGCTACAGTAAACATTTGTCCTAACACCTGGGATAAGTTATTTTTAAAGACGGTCTTACCTTTGTTTAGAGCCTCTAATATTTCCAAATCACCTTTAACTAAGGCTAACTGCCAGAAATATGTCAAATAAACAAAGAATATGATTGCAATAATTACCAGGGGTGGAAAGATTAATAACAACATGGATGCAAGCATTAGTAGAAAAATGATCACATTAACAGATAAAAGTCTAAGGAAAAAGTACTTAGAGTCTTCGATGAAGATTTCCTTATCTATTTCCTTATTATCTAACAGTCTGTATACAGCACTAAGAAATCCCCCCACCAAAAAAGGGGAAATTATTAGGGCTATACTGGAAAAATTGATGTTTATCCCTTGTATTTGCGGCTGCTGCAGGATACTAGACATCTCCGGGATACCATTAGGCATTGCAAATTTTAAATGAAACCCAGGGGGGACCAAGGGTAACGATTTTGTTATAACCTCAATAAAATACACAAAAAAATTTAAAGCCAAAGCCACCCATCCTAGCCAAAGATTTTCCTTTAAAATTCTAAAGCCTAAACTGATTCTTTCCATATTGAACAACTCCTTTTTTAGTCTAAAAGTGGGCGAGTGGGCGAGACAATATAAGTGCAACAGTGGAAGAGCATCCTGATAGATCGCGTCCAAAGAATGACAGTTTTCTGGGATGCATCTATATCAAGTTATACTGTATGATGCATCCCATTATCTAAACCCAATAGCAGATGCCAATAAATCGGTGACACGATGACACTGCGGCACGTCAAGGAAGCTAGACATTCATGGTCGCACGCCTTTTCTAACCACTAACCACTAACCACTAACCACTAACCACTAGCCACTAATAACTAGTAACTAGTCACCAGTCACTAGCCTTACTCGCCCACGAATTGACGTCTTTTATTATGACGCTTAGAAAGTGCATAAAGTTCCAACTCCTTGTTAAATCTATACTTGATTTAAACAAAGGAGGGATCCATTTGACTAATGAAAGAACAGTTGCCGATGCCATATTAGACCAGTTAGCTGCCTGGGGTGTAAAAAGAATCTACGGTTATGCCGGTGATGCCATTTTAACCTTTTTAGATGCCATTAATAGGCATCCTCAGATTGAATATATTGCTACACGACATGAAGCAGCAGCGGCCTTTATGGCCTCGGCGGAAGCCAAGCTGACCGGCAGGGTAGGAGTTTGCACAGCCACCTCTGGTCCAGGTGCTGCAAATTTAATCAACGGTTTAGCAGATGCCTATTCCGATAAAGTACCTGTTATTGCAATAACAGGTCAGGTTCCTACCAAATATATAGGTACCGTTTATAAGCAATATATTAACGAACAGCTTTTACTAGAGCCCCTAGCCAGATATAATACTCTTTTAGCAGATGCCCAGCCCACCGTAGAGGTGGTTTACAGGGCGCTGCAAATTGCTATGGGGCAAGGAACTGTGGCAAATATTTCTGTACCTAAGGACATCTTTGACAAGCCCTGCTCAAATCCTCCCCGTAGCCAGGATGTAATTTTCCCGGCCCATAAGCGGCCCCAAGACCAAGCGGTTAAACAGGGGATTGATTTATTAAATAGAGCAAAAACACCTATGCTCTTAATAGGCAGAGGGGCACAGGGTAAAGGGGAATTGGTGGAAAAATTAGCTGATAAGCTAGGGGCAGCTATTACCTATTCTTTACCTGCTAAAGGCGTAATCTCCAGTGATTATAAATATTTGGTGGGTGGCCTAGGCTTAGCCGGCACCCATGCTGCTTCAGGGTTGTTAGAGCAGGCTGATTGTCTTTTGACTATAGGTTCCACCTGGTGGCCTGAAAAATTTGTACCCCAAGAGATCCCAATCATCCAAATAGATGGTGTGCTAGAGAATATAGGTAATCAGGCTGGCATTACATTAGGCATAGAGGGGTGTATTCTAAAAACATTAGAGCTCATCTTGGATGGTACTAAAACTAAAGGAAATAAAAAGTGGAAGGAAACCATAAAAGCATCAAGGGAACAGTGGTTAACACAACTGGAAAGGGACGCCTCTCTTAACGGTAGTCAAATTACTCCTCAGCAATTAGTTAATAGTGTAGAAAAGGCAATAGAATCGGATGCTGTTATTGCTTTAGATGTTGGAGATCATGTCCTTTGGTTTGATAAAATCTTTCGGGGACAGCGCCAATTTGTTCTAATTTCCGGCTCCTGGCGCAGTATGGGCTTTGGCCTTCCGGCGGCGTTGTCAGCTAAATTAGAATACCCTAAACGTCAGGTGTTAGCTTTAGCTGGTGACGGAGGCCTTACAATGTCCATGGGCGAGCTTGTTACTGCCGCGGAAAAGGGTATAGCGGTCAAGGTAATTGTCTTTAATAATAAGTCCTTAGCAATGGAAAAAAATCGAATGATAGTAGCGGGGCTAAGCCAAACAGGCGTTAATTTATACAATCCTGATTTTTGTAAGGTAGCTGAAGCCTGCGGTTGGGAAGGCTATAAGGTAAGTGATGCAAATAAACTTGACGAAACATTAGAAAAAGCCTTTAAGTCCAACAAGCCCTGCTTAATAGATGTGGAGGTATCTACACCTATTCCACCGCATACAACGTTATAAAAGTCTGAAAGTGGTCGAGTAAGCATTTATTATTAGACGACTTGACGAATAGACGTATTAACGACTTTTACGAATTATGCGAATTACTATTGCAGTTTTTAAAAACATAGGTTACAATAACTATGCAAATTAAATAAACCTCCGTAAAGGGGAGTAGCTGCCAGTTTTCTGGTGGTAACGTCGACATTTCTCGGCCCTAAAAAGCCCGGTGTTACCTTAGTATTTTTGCTAAAGTCAGACCTTTACCTTGATAAATCATATCAGGGTAAAGGTCTTTTTTTAATATATTGATAAAAGGGTTTAAAGTCCTTCCGAGGATGGATAAGTTGATGATAAATGAGTTTGCTTGTCCCCGAAATGTCTTATTCACAGTAGGAAGTAAATTTTTCTAGTAATTATTTGTCGAATTAAGACAAATAAATAAATCTAAGTCTACAATTTTTGAATAATACCAATAACTAGTCGTTAGTCGACCAGTAATTAATGAGGGATTAGACAGTAAATTGCTTAAATAAATTAGGGAGGTATTAACTTGAAGGACAAAAAGTGGTACTCAAGGGAAGTCACACAGGTTACTCAGGAATTAAATGGGGACCTGGAAAAAGGCTTAAGTACTGAAGAAGTTGGTAATCGGCTAAATTCTTACGGCCCAAATTCATTAAAAGAGCCGCCGCCTCGCAGTATAATTTCAATGTTTATAGCCCAGCTCAAGGAAGTTTTGGTGCTAATTCTAATTGTTGCTGCTGTTGTTTCTGGAGCACTTGGTGAATGGGCAGATTCAATTGTTATCCTTATTATAGTTGTTTTAAATGCTGCTTTAGGTGTATTCCAGGAAAACAAAGCTGAACAAGCTCTCAAGGCACTGAAGGAAATGACTAAGGCTTTGGTAAAGGTACTGCGGAACGGAAAGGTATCCCAGGTTGAAGTTGATAATCTGGTTCCTGGTGATGTAGTACTATTAGATGCTGGTGATTCTATCCCCGCTGATGCCCGATTGTTTGAGTCGGTATCCTTAAGGGTAAATGAGGCTGCTCTAACCGGTGAATCAGTACCGGTAGAAAAAGAGTTAAAAGTAATCCAAGGTGAAGATGTTTCTATTGGAGACCGTAAGAATATGGTTTTCCGAGGAACTACTGTAACCGGTGGTCGGGCGAAAGTGATAGTTACTGGCACTGGTATGAATAGTGAGTTAGGTAAAATAGCCCAAATGCTGCAGGAAACACCTCCGGATCCTACACCCTTGCAGCGCCAATTAGCTGCTTTAGGAAAAATCCTAGGAATTGCTGCTGGAGTTATTGTGGCTGTAGTTTTTGCAACTGGTTTATGGCGGGGCGAAGATGTTCTAGAAATGTTTATGACATCTATTGCCCTAGCAGTAGCAGCTATTCCAGAAGGGTTACCTTCTGTTGTTACTATTGTATTAGCTTTAGGCGTGACCAGGATGAGTCGTCGTAACGCTATTATTAGAAAGCTGCCGGCGGTAGAAACCTTAGGTGTAGCAACCTATATATGTTCTGATAAAACCGGTACCCTTACTAAAAATGAGATGACAGTTATCCAAATTTATCAGGATGGAAATATTATTAAACTGACAGGAACAGGTTATCAACCGGAAGGTGAATTTTTAGATAAAAAAGGAGATAAGTTATCACCTTTAGCTGATAAGAATCTTGAACTAATGCTTTGGGGTGGTGTACTAAATAGTGATGCCCGGGTGGAAAAAACCGAAAAGGCGTATGAAGTAATCGGTGACCCGACAGAAGGTGCTTTAGTGGTAGCCGCCGGTAAAGCGGGACTTACCAAAGAAGATATTGATAAAAAATTCCCTCGTTTAGAGGAAATTCCCTTTGACTCAGCTCGGAAAATGATGACCACCTTCCATAAAATTGACGGTAAAAATATTTCTTTTACTAAAGGTGCCCCAGATGTGCTTCTGTCCCGTTGTAGCGAAATGCTTACAAAAGACGGAGTAAAGGTGCTAAGTAAAGAGGTTCATGGTGAAATTTTAAAGGTGAATTCTAGTATAGCTTCCCAAGGGCAACGGGTTCTCGCTCTGGCTTATCGCAAATGGCCGGAAGTTCCTAAAAAACCAAACTCGGATACCGCGGAAGATAAACTTATCTTTATTGGTTTCTTTGCTATCTTGGACCCAGCAAGGGATGAAGTTAAGGATGCCGTGGAAATAAGCCGTAGGGCAGGCATTAAAACTGTAATGATTACCGGTGACCACCAGGATACAGCTTTAGCTATTGCCAAAGAGCTAAATATCTGGCAGCAAGGTGATGGTGTTCTTACCGGTGCTCAGCTAGAAAAAATGGATGAAGAAGAATTGAAAAAACATGTTACTAAGACAACGGTTTATGCCAGAGTTTCGCCGGAGCATAAGCTGCGGATTGTAGGTGCCTTGAAAGCCCATGGTCATGTTGTTGCAATGACCGGAGACGGAGTTAATGATGCCCCCGCTCTAAAGCGGGCTGATATCGGTGCTGCCATGGGGATCACTGGTACAGAAGTGGCAAAAGAAGCCGCTGATATGGTTCTTCTAGATGATAACTTTGCTACTATTGTTAATGCAGTTGAAGAAGGTAGAACTATATACTCTAACATTAGAAAGTCTATTCATTACTTGCTATCCTGTAACACCGGGGAAATTGTAGCCATTTTTACAGCTATTCTCTTGGGTTATGGAAGTCCGTTGACACCCATTCAGATCCTATGGATGAACCTGGTTACTGATGGCGCGCCAGCTTTAGCCTTAGGCTTGGAGCCACCGGAAAAAGGGGTTATGAATAAACCACCCCGCAATCCGAATGATAATGTTTTTGCTGGTGGTGTAGGTGGAGCTATTCTTTATCAGGGTATCCTTATTGGTGTCCTATCCTTCTTTGCATATTGGTTGGGTCTCCAGCGGGGACAAAGTTTAGAAGAGGCTCATACTATGGCTTTTATGACAATGGCCTTTTCTCAATTAGTGCATTCCTTTAATGCCCGGAGCTTTGACCAATCACTATTTAAAATGGGAATAGGTACAAACAGAGCCTTGATTTATGCTTTCTTTGGTTCGGGAGTTCTTCAGTTGGCGGTAATCTTTGTTCCTTTTTTAAGGGACGTATTCGAAACAGCTTTACTAACAACTCAAGAATTAACTGTTGTTATTCTTTTAAGCCTCATACCACTCGTTGTAGTGGAAATTGCTAAAATCTTTAAAAGAAATAAATAAAAAAATCTCTGTCCGCTAATGTGGACAGAGATTTTTTTTAGGCTAAGGTTTCGCTTCGCTAGGTTAATGCTAAGTAACAACTCTAAACATTTATATATTTTAACCTCAACCTTAAAGTGTCCCGTTAGGGACATTTAGGGACACTTTAATATATGGAGTAAATCTTCTAGATGGTTTAAAACAAAATCAGGTTTTAGCTCCATTAGTTTTTCCAAGGAATGCTCCGTATATTTAACTACTGCAGTATGTGTCCCTGCATTTTTCCCACATAAAATGTCATAAGGACTGTCGCCAATCATTAGTGCTTCCTGGGCTGTTAATTTTAAACCTGCTAAAGCCTTTAGAGCAGGATCAGGATTGGGCTTATGTCTATCTGTGTCATCATAGCCTACAAAATAATCAATATATGGGGTTAACCCAAATAGGTCTAAGCCCTTACGGGCTCCAATATTTTTTTTAGAGGTTACAACTGCCAGTTGATAGCCTTGATTTTTTAGTGTAATAACTGTTTCTTTGACACCGGGAAAAATGGTAGTTACTTCATCATGTCTCTGGAAGTTATAATCACGGTAGGTTTTTAGCAATAGCTCAACCTTGTCAGGACCGTATTTGGCTAAGGTATCTATAAGGGGTTCACCAAAATACTGGACAATCTCCTCACGGGAGATATCCAGGTTCAAAATATTTTTATAGGTATATTGGAAGGTCTCAACTATTAGCTCATTTGTATTGATTAAAGTACCATCTAGATCAAATAGTATTCCTTTGATTTTCCTCATTTCATCCTCCTTATAGCTAATGGGTCTAGCTTGAGCGTCTGACAATTACTTAAGGGTTTAGCTTGTGCGTCTGCTAATACTCAGGGGTCAAGCTTACGCGTCTGACAATAGCTGAAGGGTCTAGCTATTGCGTCTGATTTACTATTGGGTGAAGCTTGAGCGTCTGATAGAATATCTGTTAATGGTTGTGTCAGACGCAAAAATATGGCGTAGGAGTATGTCAGACCCATAATGACTACTCAAAAGTAGATGTCAGACGCGAAATGTTCGCCCAGTAGAAAATTGACCCCAAAAAATAACCTATGAGTAAATTGTAGCAGGAAACTGATTTTTAGTAATTTGCTTGTCAATTATATCATATAAGGTTATAATTAATAAAAATAAATAGTCCTTTAAGTTCGGTCCTGTGAGGCTGGCAAGGAAGAATCTGTAGCTTAGTTCTAGCAGTGCTACAGTTCTACAGTTCTACGGTGCTACAGTTT